>NZ_LWEY01001911.1:0-647 GCF_001634935.1 Oleiphilus sp. HI0043
CTCTCTCCTTTCCTGGCGCCGCAGTAATGACACTTGCAGGCGGTGCAATCTTCGGTTTGTTACAGGGAACGATTCTGGTGTCCTTTGCCAGTACAATCGGTGCAACACTAGCCTTTCTAGTTTCTCGAACACTACTGAAAGAAAGTGTACAAAAAAAGTTTGCTGACTCCCTTAAGTCAATTAATGCAGGCATTGAAAAAGAAGGCGCGTTTTATCTGTTTGGCTTACGCCTTGTGCCTTTATTCCCGTTTTTCGTTATTAACTTAGTGATGGGTTTAACGCCAATCAAGACTCGCCAATTCTTTTTGATCAGCCAGCTCGGCATGCTCCCAGGCACCCTTGTTTACGTTTATACCGGTACTCAGCTTGGTCAGATTGATTCTCTATCAGGCATCCTATCACCCGGTTTATTGTTTGCTTTTGCTCTACTCGGCCTATTCCCTATTTTGGCCAAGAAGTTAATGGAAAGCATACAAGCTAAAAAGGTTTTCGCTAACTATGACAAGCCGTCTAAATTTGACACCAATATGGTCGTTATCGGTGCAGGTTCAGCAGGACTGGTTACTTCATTGATCGCTGCAGCAACCAAAGCAAAAGTCTCTCTTATTGAGCGTCATAAAATGGGCGGCGACTGCTTAAATACCGGT
>NZ_LWEY01001912.1:0-1352 GCF_001634935.1 Oleiphilus sp. HI0043
GCTAAGGTGAGTCATTTGCTCACTAGCATGAGATTCAAGAGTTTTGAGTAGCAGGTTATCGGGTTGGCGAAGTGAAATAGACAGTAGGTCTTTATTTAGCACAATACCGTTGTGCTGAGCCTCAAACTCAACGGGTGCATTGAAGAAGCGGGTATATTCTTCTTGGAGCTTTGCAGAAGGAGCGGGGCGCCCGATTAGTATCTTTTCAGCAGAGGCATTTTGGTTTGCTAACCAGCGTGCAAAGTTTGTCCACGAAGCCAACACGTTATCGATCATATGAGGCCTGACAATCGGGTCGTCGTAAATACAGTGCCAGCACTGCAAGATGCTGTTCCCTAAATCTTTAAAGCTGGTTGTTCCCATATCCCCGACAAGTCTTTCATAGGGCTGTATTTTATCCATGGCTTCACCGATGGTGGCGCAACTCATAGTGATATAGCCAAGCACACTATAGGAGCCTGGCTGAACAAATTGGCTGGTATGAAGCCCGAGCAAGGGGTCATTAGCGCGTTCGATAAGATGTTTAATAAGAGATTGGAACTGGGTTCCAATAATACGCCCATTTGCACTGGCCAGAACATTCGGGTCGATCCCTGAGTCGAGAATGACTTGATGAGTATCGATTTGTTTGCTCTGAGCATATTGTAAATATTGCTGTACGGCAGGAATGGAAGCAAAGCCCAGGTGTTTCATAATTTACTCTTCTCGCAGGAAGTTTGAGAGCACAAAAAGTGTCACTGACTGAATTTGATGATCATAATGTCTGAAATTGTCAGTGAAATTATAGTTTATTCCGTTATTATTTCGAGCTATGTCTTTCTAGAGTGTTGTCCGCTGTTAAGATGCTGGGCACTTTAAACTAAATTTGAATATATATAGGTGAACGCATGCGTCGTTGGAATGGTTGGGGAGATGAAGCAAACAAAATGGATTTGCCACCTACGGGTGAGCAATTTCTTAGTGATCTAGTGGGTGCTTCCAGCCCTTTAGCGGATGCACAGCTGAGTGAAGTTTTGGCTCAAGTTCCAGAAAGTCGTTTACCTGAGCATATATTGATTGATAAAGACCCGGAACAGCGTCTTCGTCATTCTCGCGGTCAAAGTCTGCCTGACTGGCTTGCCATGAGAAGTGGCCGCTTTGAATTCTTCCCCGACGGCGTTGCTTTTCCAGAAACTAAAGATCAGGTCGCTGAGTTGGTCGAGTTTTGTTATGAACATGACATTATCCTGATTCCCTATGGTGGTGGAACCAGCGTCGCGGGGCATATTAACCCTTTTGAATCTGATGAACCGATACTAACTTTATCGCTAGGTCGAATGACTCGCTTGATAGATTTGGATGAGGAGAGTCAG
>NZ_LWEY01001913.1:0-790 GCF_001634935.1 Oleiphilus sp. HI0043
GAATTCCAACAGCTGTTCAGTTGGCCGGTGTTCCGCTCTCTTAACTTGCAAAGTAAGCAAGGGGGGGATTTACCTGTTCTGCTGGCAAGTTGGATCAACTCCCATTGTGCTGAAGATGTAAAGAGTGTTCTGTATTTTGGGGCGGCGTATCCGCAGCTGAAGAAATTCTACGCCGAGCTAGTTTCATCCAGACCCGCTCTTAGCTTTAACGTTTTTAGTCATTCCCTGGCCGACATGCTTCGTTTCCCGCAGCGCAAGTCAGACACCTGGGTAGAATTGTGTGCTTACTTTGGTGAGTAAGTTGACTTCAATTTCCTTTCGAGACTTATGTAAAGCAGATTTAGACGCGGTCTTAAATATTGAAAGACGAGCCTACCCTTTACCCTGGAGTCAAAAAATGCTCGAGACCTCTCTAGGCAAAGATGACTGTTTTGGCGTAGAGCGGGCAGGGGTGCTTATTGGTTATGCTTTTGTTTCATATGTATTGGATGAAGCGCACTTGCTGAATATATGCATTGATCCTGCATATGCGAGAAAAGGCTTTGGTCGAAAGCTTCTTCAATACACGGTATCTAAAGCGATACAGAAGCAAGCAAATGTATTTTTTCTTGAGGTCAGAGAGTCGAATCGCCAGGCAATCGACTTATATTTCTCTGAAGGATTTAATGAGGTTGGTGTGAGACCAAATTATTATCCTGCTGCTCAAGGAAAAGAAAATGCCGTATTAATGACACTAGAGTTATCGGTCGACCTTCAAGTCTAAATTTTTCTCTTGCTGCGAAAAAATACT
>NZ_LWEY01001914.1:0-837 GCF_001634935.1 Oleiphilus sp. HI0043
ACAAAAACCAAGTTCATACCTTAATCCGTTCATCATATGGTGGCCATTACCGACGAATGCTCCCTAAGCTTTTGGAGCTATTGAAATTCAAATCCAACAATACATTACATCGCCCAGTTTTAGAGGCTTTAGAATGGATAGCCGACCATCGAGAAAGTAAGCAGCAATATATAATTTTAAATGATCGAGTTCCTATCGATGGAGTCATTAAGCCAAAATGGCGAGAGGTTGTGATTGAGAAGCAAGGTAAAACTCGGCGCATCAATCGCATTAATTACGAGATCTGTGTTCTTCAAATGCTCCGCGAGAAACTGAGATGTAAGGAAATTTGGGTAGAAGGTGCAGACAAATATCGTGACCCGGATGAAGATCTGCCGACTGACTTTGAAGAAAAGCGAAACTCTTACTATCAGATTTTAGGGCATACCCAAGATGCTGCCGAGTTTGTCTCTCAATTAAAGAGTGATATGGGAGCAGCGCTTTCACATCTGAACAATACGATCCCAAAAAACAAACACGTAAGACTAAAACCCCAAGGGAAAAACCGCATCAGTGTTTCCCCTTACGAGCCGTTGCCAGATCCAGAGAATATTCTTTCTATAAAAAGCTCCATCCAAGAAAAATGGCCAATGACAAGTCTGCTTGACGTTCTTAAAGAGTCAGACTTACGTATCGACTTTACCTCCCGCTTTTCAAGTGTTGCCTCTCGGGAGAGATTAAGCCGAGATGAAATACAAAGGAGATTACTCCTCGTACTTTACGCGTTAGGCACAAATGCAGGAATAAAGCGACTTGCAGATGGCCCACATGGTTTTGGTTCGGGAGCTGCTGCACGTT
>NZ_LWEY01001915.1:0-761 GCF_001634935.1 Oleiphilus sp. HI0043
AGGGCGCAGATGGGCGCGTTTATGCGCTTGCTCAAGGCAGCCTTGTCGTCGGTGGTTTTGGTGCTGAAGGTGCCGATGGCTCCTCTATTCAGGTTAACGTTCCGAGTGTGGGACGGATTCCTAATGGCGCGACGGTTGAACGAGCCATCGCATCTCCTTTTCATCGTGGCGACACATTAACCTTTGATTTACATCGCCCGGACTTCACAACGGCGATGAATTTAACCAAGAAGATTAATGACTTGCTAGGGCCTAATACAGCGTACGCCAGCGATGCAGCTTCGATTACCGTCAAAGCCCCTCGCGATGCATCTCAGCGAGTTAGCTTTTTGTCGATGCTCGAAAATATGAATGTTGAAACAGGGGAAGAAGCGGCGAGAGTGATTATTAACTCTCGTACCGGCACCATCGTTGTCGGTCAGAACGTTAAGGTGCTTCCAGCTGCGGTTACCCACGGAAGTCTTTCGGTAACAATTACTGAAGACCCTGCAGTCAGTCAACCAAATCCGCTTGGAGGTGGTCAGACGGTTGTCGTACCACGCTCCGATGTTGATGCAGAACAAGAACCTAGTCGAATGTTTCAGTTTGGCCCTGCAGCGACGCTGAGCCAGATTGTTCAAGCGGTTAATCAAGTTGGTGCTGCGCCAGGAGATATCATGGCTGTACTCGAAGCCTTGAAGCAGGCTGGTGCCTTAAAAGCAGATTTAATTGTTATATAGAAAGAAATATAAGCAAAGCCATGTGGAACCTTAGAGGTTAGT
>NZ_LWEY01001916.1:0-758 GCF_001634935.1 Oleiphilus sp. HI0043
TGCTGCGTTGACAGTGGCTCCAGCTATCGTGGCAATAGCAGAACAGTTTGGTGTCGATGCTGCTCTTAATAGCGCACTAGCAAGCGGCTTGGTGATGGGCGTTATGATTATTCCGGTCATTTCATCCTTGAGTGATCACGTACTTCGTTCTGTACCAAGCAGTCAACGCAATGCCGCCTATGCGTTAGGTATGACGCAAAGCGAGACGATCAAAAATATAGTTTTACCCTCTGCGCTTCCGGGTATTATCTCAGCCTGTTTGCTTGGCTTTGCTAAAGCGATTGGTGAAACCATGATTGTGGTTATGGCTGCCGGTCTTAGACCAAATTTGTCGTGGAACCCTTTAGAAGATATGACCACCGTAACAGTGAGAATTGTTGACTCCCTTGTCGGGGATCACGCCTTTGACTCACCGCAAACGCTTTCGGCTTTTGCCTTAGGCTTGGTCTTATTTGTGATCACATTGATTCTCAATATGGTCTCGTTGTCCCAAATCCGTAAGTTTAAAGAAAAATACAAGATAAGCAGGCTATGACTTCAAAACAGAATTCTAACCCTTTTTACGACCCGACCTTAAGTAAACGGCATCGTGCCTCGCGATTTTTCAAACTTTTCGCAAAGAGCTCCGTCGTATTTACTCTGTCGTTTCTGATCTTCTTCATGGTCGATATCCTTAGTACTGCTGCGCCTGCTGTGAAGCAAGCTTATGTGCAAGTTGAAGTAGAGTTTTCTGAGCGAAATGCTAAGTCCACGCGTCG
>NZ_LWEY01001917.1:0-639 GCF_001634935.1 Oleiphilus sp. HI0043
TTTAAACGTGTGCTTCCTTGGTTATCAACTAAACTGATTTGTAGTTTTAGATTTATTGGGTGCGCAATTTCTATGCGCATCTTAACGAGGTAGTTATGGGGTTTAGAAAGTCAGATTCATATGAGGCTGTCTTCTTTGTTGAAAATCAGCAAGTAACGAAACATTTGATGTTCTCGGAGTTCGAGGCAATGTTAGACGGCTTGGGTGCTTTACCAGATTACGCTGATCAAGAAGCTAAAGCAGTTTATGCGGTGATTGGCAAGGATGGTACGATCCAGGCGCTGGTATTCTTCATTTTATATTTCGACGAAGATGGCAAGGCTGACGCAAGTTGGAATGTACCAATTGAACGCTTGGCTGAAGTGAGTGGTAGTGGGCCTGATTTAGGTGGCGGGCCAATACGTTTGGCTTGCCGGGGGCAGTGTTCAATTAATTGGCATTTGAACGACCTATGGGATCCTGATATGACGCCCGGGTCGAATGACTTCTTGCGACTCAAGAAAGCGGTCGAGTTGAATAAACTACGCTTTCAATTTGAGAAAGCCGAGCCGGATATCCCAGTTCTTTCACCGAGTGATCCGGTGTTGGATGACTTGGGCTTGGAAACAGAGGTTGAAAAGCGAACCAAGTTGGCTCGTT
>NZ_LWEY01001918.1:0-1074 GCF_001634935.1 Oleiphilus sp. HI0043
ATTGCTGATATCGATGCTGGTTTTGGTAACGCTGAAGCGACTTACCTAATGGCTAAGCAGATGATCGAAGCGGGTGCTTGTGCACTACAGATCGAAAACCAAGTTGCTGATGAAAAGCAATGTGGTCACCAGGATGGTAAAGTAACTGTTCCTCACGCTGACTTCCACGCTAAGATCCGTGCATTGCGTCACGCTTTCCTTGAGCTAGGTATTGACAACGGTATCATCGTTGCACGTACTGACTCTGAAGGTGCTGGTCTTACTAAAGAAATCGCAGTAGTTAACGAGCCGGGCGATTCTGGTGATATCTACAACTCTTACCTAGATGTTGAAGAAGTTACTCCAGAAGAAACAGCTCCTGGTGATGTGCTAATCAGCCGTGACGGCAAGCTTGTTCGTCCTAAACGTCTTCCTTCTGGCCTATACCAGTTCCGTTCAGGTACTGGTCATGAGCGTTGTGTATTCGATTGTATCGGTGCGCTTAATGCTGGTGCTGACTTGCTTTGGATCGAAACTGCAGTACCAACTGTACACGAGATCAAAGGCATGATGGACGACGTACGTAAAGTACACCCAGATGCGAAGCTTGTTTATAACAACTCTCCATCTTTCAACTGGACCTTGAACTTCCGTCAGCAAACTTATGATACATGGGTAGAAGAAGGTAAAGACGTATCTGCATACGATCGTAACAACCTGATGTCTGCTGAATACGATGAGTCTGAGTTGTCTGCAGTTGCTGACGAACGTACTCGTACATTCCAAGCGGATACTGCTCGTGAAGCGAACGTATTCCACCACTTGATTACTCTACCAACTTATCACACGACTGCATTGTCTGTTGATAACTTGGCTCAGAACTACTTTGGTGATATGGGTATGTTGGGTTACGTTGCTGGCGTTCAGCGTAAAGAGATCCGTCAAGGCATCGCATGTGTTAAGCACCAAAACATGTCAGGTTCTGACATCGGTGACGACCACAAAGAATACTTTGCTGGTGAGCGTGCTCTTAAGGCAGGCGGTGCTAAGAACACTTCTAACCAGTTCTCTTAATCTGAGACTGGCTAGTTAAGC
>NZ_LWEY01001919.1:0-1008 GCF_001634935.1 Oleiphilus sp. HI0043
TAATGCAGCCCTATTATTCACCTAATAGTCTAGGTAATTACTTACTCAACTTACGGTAAGTTGCCACAACACGGTCCAGATTTTCCAGAGAGGTATCACTATGGAAAGTATCACTTGTAGGTTTCTTGCCAGGGAAGAAGCCTAGGTAAATATCCAGCTTACTCGCATTTGCCAGTTTATCTAGCCACTCACCTTCAACAATTCCAATATTATTCTCAGCTATTCGCGTAAAAGGAATCAAGTCACCTCCGTCGATACGAATACCTAAATTCTTTGCTTCGCTGGCAATATCAGAAGAACTGTTAATGTGAATCTCATTTTCTTTAAAGGTTAGCCAAATTTGAGACATATAACCTTCTTTACCCATCTCCCAAGTTGGCGTGCTAATAACAAGCCCTTGAGTTAATGCTGTATCACCCTGCTTTAACACCCAAATATCATAGTTTGCAGGAAGGTCTTTCTCGCTAATTGCTAAGGGCTTAACAGAGCCTTTCTTTTGCACAACAGGCGCTTTAACAACATCTTTTTTAGCTTCCTCTACCTTCGCAGCTACTTTTTTAACCTCAGCTTTAGCTGGCTCTTTTTCTACTGCTACCTTCACACCCTTGTCTGCTACCGCTGTAACGGCCTTCTGCGTTACTTCTGCGACAACTTCCTTAACTGTAGGCTTCACCTCTTTGCTGACCGGCTGTTCAGTCTTAGCACCTGGTTCAACCACAGGAGCTTTAAGGCTTTTCATCATTTCATCAGCTTTAGCAGCATTTTCTTTCTCGTTCCTAGCTAGCTCCTCTTGGCTTGGCTGTACTTCCGCCACACTAAGCTCAGCCGAGCTATCAGACATCGCACTATTGTCCTTCTTATCAACTGAAGCACAGCCAGCAGCTAAACTGATGACTAAACCAGCTCCCACCAAAGATAGGCTGCGATTCAAGTTTGAAAGATTTGTTTTTGCTGCATTCAGCATTTGAAATGTATTGAGTTCGGGTTTCATTTTTTCTTCCTAAAACA
>NZ_LWEY01001920.1:0-845 GCF_001634935.1 Oleiphilus sp. HI0043
CTGGATGACAACTACGACCCACAGACTTTGCTAACAGAAATAAAGAATCGCATTGATGCGGTGAATAATTTGCCTGCGGATGCAGAGCGGCCTGTGGTGAGTTTAAGCAAGCGGAAACGGGAAGTTATTAGTGTCGCGGTGTCTGGCGATTTATCGGAACGGGAAATTCGCAAACAGGCACAGCATGTACGTGATCAATTGCTTGATATTGAAGGGATTACCCAGGTTGAATTAGACGGTGTGCGTGATTATGAAATTAGCATTGAAGTTAACGAGCGGGTATTACAGAAGTATGGACTGAGTCTGTCGCAAGTGGCTTTGGCGATTCAGCAACACTCAAGAGATATCTCTGCCGGAAGCTTAAAAAGTAATGGCGGTGAAATTCTGATTCGCTCTAGTGGGCAGGCTTATAACAAACTAGAGTTTGAGCAGATTCCTGTGCTGAGTCGAGCTGATGGTAGTAGCGTCACGGTTGCAGACTTGGCCAGTGTTAATGATGGCTTTGAGGAAAGCGCCATACTGACCCGCTTTAATGGTCGGCCGGCGGCCTTGGTCGATGTTTATCGTGTCGGTCAGCAAAGTGCTATCGATGTGGCGGATAAAGTCAGGGCCTATTTGCAGGAAGCTGAGTCTTCATTACCCGAAAGCGTTCAGCTTGATGCTTGGCATGACCGCTCAAAAATCGTTAAAAAGCGTCTGAAAACGCTTTCAGATAATGCCATACAGGGCGGTATATTAGTCCTGCTCTTGCTGACTTTGTTTCTGCGTCCTGCCATTGCTTTTTGGGTCTGCATTGGTATACCGGTTTCCTTTATGGGCGCATTGTTAGTGATGCCATTGTTCGA
>NZ_LWEY01001921.1:0-36966 GCF_001634935.1 Oleiphilus sp. HI0043
TGGAAATCAAGTTTTCGAATGACTTGGGCTTTGATGAGGTATTTCTAATTACTTCGCTCTATATAATCTGGATTCGTCTGTCGTGTTGGTTGATTGAAAGGCCGATACTACTTGAGCGAATTGAGTTTACTTTCGCAAGGCCTCTATTCCATGAAGAGTACAAGTTAATGTTTCCTTGCCGAGTTGCTTTCTCTCAGGGGCAAAACCGGGTTGTGTTCAACAGCAAGTATTTAGATCTACCGGTTGTTCAGAATGATAGTACCTTAGCGCCATTTTTGAAAAATGCGCCGGCATCGCTACTAAAACAATTTCGTTCAGATGACAGTGTTACTGCGCAGATAAAAAGAATTCTATTGAGTCGTATGGGTGGCAGCTTGGAGATCGAGAATCTTAGCTTTGATCTTGTAGCCAGTGAGTTACATTTAACTACCCACACCGCTCGGCGACGCCTTAAAGATGAGGGTAGTTCATTTAAAGAAATAAAAGACAGTATTCGTCGGGATCAGGCTTTGGTGTTGCTGGCCAAGGCAAACCTGAGTATTAATGACGTTGCTTTGCAGCTCGGCTTTTCAGAAGCAGCAGCATTCAATCGCGCCTTCAAAAAGTGGACAGGGCAAACGCCTGGCGCCTGCCGTGAGCAGCATCGATAGCTGGCTTTCTGGGCTAAGTTTGTCTGGCTGTGCTACTGCGGGTAGAACGGTGGCAAAGAAGCATTGTCTTTGCCTTTCAGGCCGGGTGCTGTTTTAGTGTATTTTTTTAATGCTTCAAGTAAGGCTTGCTGGTCATAGGTCTGAGTTGCATTTTTACTGTAACGATCGTTCTCGAATGCTAATAGTTCGGCAGCAAGCGACTCATCTAAAGCTTTCAGCGAACGCAAGGTAATGGGGGCTGACTTAACGGTGTTTTGTTTTCGCTGGCTCTCGATCCAAGCTAGTACAAGCTTCGGTATGTCACTCGACCCCTTTCTAATTGCTTCAATTAATTGTTTGTAGCTGAGTTCTGAAGTAGTAGAGTCGGGAGCTTGTATCGAGATTAGTTTATTTAAGTCTTGCTTTACTTGCTTCAGTCGTAGAAGTAGGAACAAACTCGTTAGAAGCCAACCAAAGGCGAGTAGTGCGATTATCGCTAGCAAGGCATGCTGATTGCTCTCATTGTGCTTAGGCTCTGTATTTTTAGCTGTGCTTTCTATCTCGGACTCTTGGTTGGGTGTTGCTTTTCCATCATCAGTTAAGTCGATGCTGGAGGGCTGCTCATTCTTTTGAGTTTGGTTTACAGCGCCCGGTTTGATGATGATTGTTCGCTCCGGGAGTGTAGCAATACGCTCAACATCGTTGACTGTATCCCACCAAGGTATGCGTATTTCCGGTAGCGTAATTTCGCCTTGTTTGATGGCAATATATGTTGTTGCGTCCTTTCGTATGGCATATGAGCCGCCTTCGTGAGCTTGTGATTCAACAGACGGTTTATCGGGGTATGACTTAACCCGTTCATTTGATACCGCGGGTATTGGGGGAAGGGCTGACCCAAGTAAACCTAAAGCAGAGGTGGTGATTTCATGCGTAAATGCATCACCGATTGATAGTTCGAGCTGCTCATCTTGCCATTTTTCACTTAAATGCAGGCTCTTTGCTGGTAACCAGTGTTGACCAGTAAAATTGGGGTTCGGCTGTGCTATATTCACTTGAACAGCATCCGATATTTCCGAGACACGTATGCGTCTACGTTGATAGCTGTCGATAAGCACACCGTTGAAGGCTAAACCATCGATATAGAGAGCACCACTTTTTTGAGGATAGATTAGGTACTTTCGTTCAATGACCTCATAGCGTTGGTTATAAGCCATACGATAGTATTTATTTTCCTCGCCAAAAGGTTCAATGATGGCATTGCTTGTGGCGGGCTCACTTAAATTTCCGCTACTAAGCCTTCCTAAGGAAAATAAGCGAACGGTATATTGGATTTGTTCCTGAACGTAAACATCTGATTTGTCTGTTTCAACTTCAATAAAAACAGGGGGAGGGTTGTCCGCGTCGATGGGTGCTTTACCCTCCACAACCTCTATAACAATAGCTTCAGATTTGGCTCCTTGTAGTATTGCCTGAGGAATAGTTAGTGTACCGGCCTGCTTTGGGCTAAGCGTATAGTTCCATGTAACTTCGGTTGTTGTATCGCCATTAATGGAGCGCATACTATAATTCTGCTGGCGATCAAGGATCTCAAAGCTATCTTCAAGCCCTTTAATTGTTGGCGCTTCAATCTGGTTTCGCCCAAAGCTCATTAAACCGCCCAGGCTAAAGTCGATATCCACATTCCCCTGAAGCTTAAGGTTGAAGCTCTCATTGAGATATACTTTATTCCTGTCAACACTGGCACTAAGGGATGTGTTGGCAAGGCTAAGCTGACTAAGTAGGCAAAGTGTTAGTAAGCTAAGCAGCTTACTAAGCATATTGTGATGTTTGTGTGGATAGCCTTTATTTAATTTTGGCTTATCGTTCACCATATTGGCTCACCTTCATTTATTACTGCTGACCCGCCTTTGCGTCGGCGGTCATAAGATTGTTGCTCGAATTTTCTGCGAAGAAGGCCTGATGGGTCGTCAGGCACTCTGCGCATCCATTGCTCATAAGATTGTTTTTCTTCTTCGTTTAGCGCTTGCAAAGAAGATGTAATAGGGTTTTCTTCATTACTGTCTGTTTCATCTTGTTCTGGTTTTGCTTCTCGTTTTTGCGCATCCTGCTCTTCAGTCGTTTGTTCAGTTTGCTCACCTTGAGACTGCTCTTTTTCGTCTTCTGAGCTACCTGACTGTTGATCCTGTGATTTTTCTCGGTTTTGTTGTTTGCCACCATCTTGGCTTTCAGAATTATCGGGCTTACCCTGATCCTGGTTCTCCTGGTTCTCCTGGTTCTCCTGGTTCTCCTGGTTCTCCTGGTTCTCCTGGTTCTCCTGGTTCTCCTGGTCACTGTTTTGTTTCTGCTCGTTTTCCTGTTGAAGTTTCTCTATTAGTTCTTTGTTTGATTTTGCGTCTTGATGATCCGGGTTTTGCTTCAATACTTGCTCGTAAGCATCGAGTGCTTCCTGGAATTTTTGGTTCCTTGCCAGACTGTTCCCCAAGTTGTACAAAGCATCCTGTGAGGGGAGTGTTTCGTATAACTTCGCAGCTTGCTCGTAATTTCCAGCGCGATAATGAGCGGCTGCCTTATGTTCTATGGATTCAAATTTCTCGGCAGCCTCAGTGTAGGACTGTTGCTTCATTAGCTCTTGAGCTTGCTGGTCTTGGGTCTTAAACAAGTCTCTTGCTTCAAGGGCGTGTGAGGTTTCTGGTAAAGAAATAAGCGATATCGAAATAAACAGCGCTAGAAGTGTGTTTTGTCGATACGCAAAAAGCGCAAAAGGTATTATTAAGAATAACAGCAAATAACCGGCATCTTCCCAGGCATCAAAGGTACGAAAACTTTCTTGCTTGTCAGTATTGTTCGCTTTTGCTTTTCTCAGTCGTTCACCCGTGATATCAAGCGCCTCTAGGTCGTGATCATCTAGGGACATTTTAACCATCTTGCCGCGATTTACCCCTGCAAGACTGTCCAATAGTTTGAAAGGAGTCTGTGGGATGACGATCTCGCCCTGGCTTTTAAAATATCCTTTTCCGGGTATATCTATCGGCCCGCCTTCTTTGGTACCTACTGCAAGAACATCTAGATGGATATTCTTGCTACTCAAGGCATCTGAAATACGTTCATTTTGCTCTTGCGTGCTACTGTCTGCAATCAGGATAACGCGACCTGATCGTGAGTTGTTTTGTTTGAATAGCTCAATTGCTTGGTTCACGGCATTATCTGGTCTGCTTCCGATAACCGGCATAATAAAAGGGTCAAGTGCTTCAAGGCTGGCTTTGATTGTATTTATGTCATCTGTTAAGGGTGTAACGATATGACTATCCCCAGAAAATACGATAAGTGAGGTGTTTCCTTCTGTGCGCAGTGCTAGCAGGTCGTGAAGTTTCTGCTTTGCTCTAACGAGTCTGCTGGGTTTTACATCGGTGGCAAGCATTGATACGGATAGGTCAAGAATGACTACCATATCGTCTTGTAGTTGTGCAACGGGCCTAGGTTTTTGTTCCCAGCTCGGGCCAGAAAGCCCAATAATGGCTAGCAATAACAACAAAATTGGCGGCCAGTTTTTTTTGCCTGATTCATTATCACTGGATGCAGGAGTTAAATGCTTCAAAAGCTCAGGGTCGATGCTTCGGCTCCAATCTCCGCTTCGTTGATTAAACTGCCGCAGGATAAGCCAGACAAAAGGCAGTGCTAGCAAGCAAGTTAGCCAAAATGGACGTAAAAAATGAAAATTGGCGAGTAAATCTAGATTCACTATTGCTTGCCTCCTCTTAGGGAAGAGAAGAAAGTGGTAAAGCGTGAGCTAGATGCATAACTCACAACTAAAGCGGCCAGATAAAAACACAGGCTTATTGACAGGAAATATACAAGCAAAGATTTAGTGGGCCGATAGCTTCTGCTGTCTTGTTCGATTGGTTCAAGCTCATTGATGAGCTGGTATATCGCGTTTAATTCTTCAGTGTTTCGGGCCCTAAAATACTTGCCGTCAGTGACTTCGGCAATTGCATTTAGCATGTCTTCGTCCAGATCAGCTGAGGGGTTGACCTTTTGAGTGCCAAAAAAGCTTCGTCGGTAAAGCTCGTCGGCACCAATACCAATCGTATAAATAATGATGTCTTCTTGAGCTGCTAACTGTGCAGCTTTTTCGGGGGGGATCTCGCCAGCGGTATTCGCGCCGTCGCTAAGTAATATGAGAACGCGGCTATCTTTCGGTCTTTCCCTTAGGCGTTTAACACCAAGACCGATAGCATCGCCGATAGCCGTTGCTTTACCTGCCATACCTAAGTAAGCCTCTTGCAGTAGTGTGTTGACCGTTTTTGTGTCGAATGAAAGCGGCGATTGGATATAGGGCTCAGAGCCAAACAGTATTAAGCCGATGCGGTCACCTTTTCTTTGCGTAACGAAGGAAGAGACAACATTTTTGACAACGTCCAAGCGAGATACAAACTCATCATCTAATTTAAGGTCTGTTTCTTTCATGCTTGGTGATATATCGATTGCCAGCATCAAGTCTCTTCCACTTAGCGGGAGGTTTACTTTTTCTCCGTAGTAAGTAGGCCTGGAGGCTGCAACTATTAGAAAACACCACGCAAAAGCCAGTAGGTATTTACTTAGTTTGCTATGGGTTTTTCCTTCTGGTGCACGTGACAGTTTCAGTGCTTTTACTGTTTCATAGAGTGGAAGCTGCGGCGCTCTATAGTTTGTGGTGCTTTGATTTGCTCGCCGAGGGATGAGCAAAGGAATTGGCAAAAGTAATAGCGCAAGAGGCCAAACTAGCCCAAAGTTAAGTGCTTCTAAGAGATTATCAAGCATGACGTAGGCCTCGAATCCATTTTTCGATTAGCATCAATTGCTCGGTATTTATACGAGGGCAATTCCGTTGGTAAATCTCGTGACAGAGGATGTCTAGTAAGTCGCTCGGCAGTATTACTTTGTTTTGCGTTGTGTTGAGAGTATCGCCCCATTTGTCAGCGGTGTCGCTAAGGTGTGTAGTAGAGCTTGAGTTCCCGGCAAGGCATCGCTTTAGGAGTATGTTTATTTCGGTAGCTAGCTCGAAGTTATCCCAACTTTTTGAGTTGTGGGTTATTGCTTTAAGTTCAAGTAAGGCTACCCTGCGCCAGGCATTCCGTTGTCTATGTCTTATGAAAAAAGTAAGACCAAGCGCAATAGCGATGACCGAAATAACAATTAAAGCCCACCAGCCAAAAGCTAGCGGCCACCAGGTGATATCCACGGGAGGGTGGATATCTTTTAGTTGGTCTAATGGCGATGATGGGTTCATGGTGTTATTGAGTCACTATCTGCTGTAATTGCGCAGAATTTCTTGGAGACAGTGGCTAGTTTCCTGATGTGTAGACAGATTTATTAATAAGGATTTAAAACGTTTGCTCATTTCTTCTAACTGGTTTTTGTGTTGAGTCGCCCAGGCGCTGTAGTCGGATCGAACTTGTGCCGAGTTTGAGTTGATGAGCAGAGTTTGTTGGCCATCAGATACAGGGTGTAAGCCTGGTGGAGGAAGCTCTTCCTCTAGAGGGTCATAGCTACGAATGAAGAGTAACTCATTGTGCCTACTAAGGGCCTTAAGTGCTTTTTCAGTTTCCTGATTAAAGTGTAAAAAGTCGCTGATGATAACGATAAGCGTACCTGGCTTTGCAAGTCTGACCGCTTCTATTAGTGCCTTATCAAGCGAGAAAGAAGGGGGAATTTTGCTATCTTCTATATTCAAGGCTTGGTTAAACTGACTAAGAAAATTAATGTATTGCATTACTGACTTGCGACTACGCGCTGGCTTTACTTCGTGATGTGCAATGTCAGAGAATACTATGCCTCCAACGCGGTCATTGTGGTCGAGTGCAGACCATGCGAACAAGGCAGCAGCTTCGGCAGCTCTAACGGACTTGAAGCTATGTTTGCTACCGAAAAACTGGCTTTTACTCTGATCACAAATAACTAGGAGTGGGCGTTCGCGTTCTTCGTTAAATAGTTTAGTGTGAGGCGTCTGGCGCCGTGCTGTAACGCGCCAATCGATACTCCGAACGTCGTCACCAGGCTGATATACACGAACTTCTGCGAACTCCATGCCTCGACCGCGGAATTTGGATAGGTGTGAACCGCTTTGGGGGCGCGAAATAGCTTTTGCTTTTCTGAGTTTTAGATTTTTTGCCTGCCAACGTAAACGCGCAAGCGCCTGCACCGAAGTATAAGGCCCCTGGTCGAGGTTGGGAATTGAGTCTGAATTAGTAACAGGCATTGATTATGCTACAGGAACGCGGTGAATTAGTTCATTGATCACATGATCGGCTGTTATACCGTCTGCTTCAGCTTCAAAGCTGATGATAATGCGATGACGAAAGACGTCGTGAAGTACGGCGCGAATATCGTCAGGGCTAACGAAATCTTTGCCATTTAACCATGCATAAGCACGTGCGCAGCGATCTAGGGAAATTGTTGCGCGTGGACTGGCGCCGAAATCGATCCAGCGACCCAGGTCTTCACCGTATTGTGTAGGTTGACGCGTCGCAATCGTAAGGTGGACAAGATATTCCTCTACAGCTTCGCTCATATGGATTGCAGACATCTCTTTCCTGGCTTGGAAGATCTCAGACTGAGCAAGTTCTAATACCTCTTCGTTCAATGGCGTGTCATCGTGCTCGCTTCTGGCTAGTCGCAATATTTCCTTTTCGGACTCAAGGTTGGGGTAGTCGATCTTTACGTGCATTAAAAAACGATCTAACTGCGCTTCGGGCAGGGGGTAGGTGCCTTCTTGTTCGATTGGGTTTTGCGTGGCCATTACTAAGAATAAACTATCAAGCGGGAAGGTTTGTTTGCCAACGCTTACTTGTCGCTCGGCCATTGCTTCTAGTAGTGCAGATTGAACTTTTGCGGGGGCACGGTTAATTTCGTCAGCTAGTATTAAATTATGAAATATTGGGCCTTTTTGAAATTCAAACTCTCCTTTCTCGGCACGATATATTTCTGTGCCGGTTACATCGGAAGGGAGTAGATCAGGTGTGAACTGGATGCGTTGAAAGTTGCCTTCAATTCGATCGGAAAGTTCTTTGATTGCCTTTGTTTTTGCAAGCCCGGGCGCGCCTTCAACTAGTAAGTGGCCATCTGCCAAAAGGGCAATTAGCAATCGCTCG
Source organism: Oleiphilus sp. HI0043 (assembly GCF_001634935.1). Lineage (NCBI taxonomy): Bacteria > Pseudomonadati > Pseudomonadota > Gammaproteobacteria > Oceanospirillales > Oleiphilaceae > Oleiphilus > Oleiphilus sp. HI0043. The sequence continues at coordinate 7,757 of NZ_LWEY01001921.1, forward strand.
ACCAAATGTGCCTGGCCAAGAATTCGTTTGCTGAGAGCTGTATTTAATTGATCAAATGCTGCATGTGCGCTCATAGTGCAATAACCTAGATAATATTTCTAAAAAAATCGAAGATTAAACTTAATAGATAGATGATTAATAAGCAATTTCCTGTCAATGAACTATTATTCATTTAACTAATGTAAGTTGTGAGCTTTGTTGATTGAAATGGCGGAAAATAATAATGAAGGTTATTGATACCACAAGTAAGAAAAAATTCATTTCCCAGATTAAAGACTCTGTTAAGGATAAGTTAGGTGTCAAACAGGGAGCGTTGGTTACCCAGTTTGTCGACCAGCTTTTCGCAAGCACGTTTATAGAGGAATTCGAAGACCGTAGAGTCTCGGATATGCTCGGCCTTGTTATGTCGGCATGGAAGTTTTCTTCATCGCACAAAGGTACAAAGGCGAAAATTGAGGTTTTTAACCCGAACCTTGAAGACCATAATTGGCAGTCACCCCATACTGTACTCGTGGTGCTTCAAGAAAACATGCCGTTTATTGTCGATTCGATCAGGCTAATCCTTTCTAATCGCATGGTCAAAATTCATAGTATTCAGTATGCAAATATCCGTTGCGAACGAGCAAAAAATGGTGATATTGAATCCCTTAAAAGTGGTGCCGCCGCAAAAGAATCAACCTGCAATGATGAAGCGCTTATATTTATCGAGATAGATCGGCATAGCGATTCAGCGTCTCAGAAGTCTTTGCTAAAGGCTATCAATGAAGTGATGTCAGACGTTTCAACGATGGTTGGCGACTATGAAAATATGCTTACCAAGAAACAGAGCTTGATAGAAAACCTAACCGAAAAGAATTATAAAACTATTGCGCCTGAAGACATTGAAGAGGGGCGCGAGTTTTTACGCTGGATGGGGGATGAACGCTTCATCTTCTTGGGTTGTGTAGATTATGACCTAAAGAAAGAGGGAAGAAGTGAAAGTTTCGACCTCGTTAAAGGAAGCGGCCTGGGGCTGGTTCATCGCTTTGTAGATTTTATCGAAAAGTCAGAACTGAACAAGTTGCCAAAAGCCTCTAAGCAACAAATTTTCGGTAGCAATTTGTTCTTTTTCTCAAAGGCTTCTCAGCGGTCCTCCGTTCATCGACCTGTTTATCCAGAGTGTGTTGGTGTAAAGCGTTTTGATAAAGATGGCAATTTAGCCGGTATCTGTTGTTTTATTGGCCTATACACCGCAAAAATGTATTCTGAATCGCCTGCAAACATTCCTTTGTTGCGGAATAAAATCAGCTACGTTTCTGAAAACTCGGGTTTAAATATACGGGACTATCGGGGCAAGGAGCTTCTGCAGTCTCTGATAGTTTTTCCACGGGAGGATCTGTTCCAGATTGATAAGGATGAGTTGCTCGACGTTATTATGGGAACCCTTTATATACAGGAGCGAAAGCAGACAAGGCTATTTATAAGAGAGGATATTTTTAGCCAGTTTGTCTCATGTTTGGCTTATGTCCCAAGAGAAATCTATAGCACGGATATTCGCCTTAAAATTCAGCGAATTTTACAAGATAGTTTAGGTGCTGCTGATACTGACTTTAATACATTTATATCTGAGTCAGTGCTTGCGCGAACCCATATTAACTTGCGTGTTGAACATTTTGACCGAAGTGCGTTTAACGTTGCTGACATTGAAGAGAAAATTGTTGCTGTAGCTCAGTCTTGGGAAGACGATCTAGAGCAATCTTTGTTTGATGCTTACGGCGAAGAGAAAGCAAATACTTATATCAACCGTTATAGATCCGCTTTTTCATCAAGTTATCGAGAAGAGTTTTCGCCTCGAAGAGCTGCGGTCGATATCGAGAATATAGAAAAGGTAAAAACTGAAAATACGATTGGTATGAGTTTTTATCGAACGATAGAAGAAAATGAAAAAGTCGTTCACTTTAAGCTTTTTCATGCTGATCAACCGATCCCATTGTCTGATGTCATGCCTATCTTCGAAAATATGGGGCTGAGAGTTATCGGTGAGAACCCTTACGAAAGTATTGATCGTGAAGGAGCTACGGTGTGGTTACATGATTTTATGTTGACGACAAGCGATCAGAAGCCAATTGATATTTCGAAGATTCGTGATAATTTCGAAGAGCTATTTATCAAAGTGTGGCAGGGAGACGCAGAGAATGACCGATTTAATAGGTTAATAATCAGTGCCTATATGAATTGGCGTCAAATCGCGATGCTACGATCTTACTCCCGTTATATGCAACAGATTCGCGTTAGCAACTCTCAAGAGTTTATTTCTAATACGGTGGTGTCAAACGTAGAAATCACGGCCTTGCTTAGCGACTATTTTGAACACCGTTTTAAACCCGGTGCAAACGCTTTATCTGCAAAGAATCTAAAGCTGCTAGATAAGATAGAAGAAAACTTTTACAAGGCGCTAAACAATGTACATAACCTGACCGAAGACAAGATTCTGCGTTTATATCTTGATTTGATCAAAGCAACGATGCGTACAAACTTCTATCAGCACGATAGCGGTGGTGCGGATAAAAGTTATATTTCGTATAAGTTGCAGCCGCGTTTAATTCCAAACGTTCCTTTGCCCGTTCCAATGTATGAGATATTTGTTTATTCGCCCAGGGTTGAAGGGGTTCATTTGCGTGGGGGGAAGGTTGCTCGTGGTGGCTTGCGTTGGTCTGATCGTTATGAAGATTATCGCACTGAAGTTTTAGGCTTGGTTAAGGCTCAGCAAGTTAAGAATGCTGTTATCGTTCCGGTTGGTGCGAAGGGCGGCTTCGTTGCTAAGAATTTTCCAAGCGACCGGAAAGGCTTCATCGCTGAAGGGATTGCGTGTTACCAAACCTTTATTACCGGAATGCTTAATGTAACCGATAACCTGGTTAATGGTGAAGTGGTTAAGCCGACCGAAGTCGTATGTCATGATGATGACGATTATTACCTCGTAGTTGCCGCGGATAAAGGCACAGCAACCTTCTCTGATATTGCGAATGAGATATCTTTGGAGAAGGGGCATTGGCTTGGTGATGCCTTTGCTTCGGGTGGTAGTCACGGCTACGACCACAAGAAAATGGGGATCACTGCAAAAGGCGCTTGGGTATCAGTTCAGCGCCATTTCAGAGAGCTAGGTCTTAATACGCAAACAACGCCATTCACTGCAATTGGTATCGGTGATATGGCAGGCGATGTTTTCGGAAATGGCATGCTGCTATCCAAGCATACCAAGCTAGTAGCGGCATTTAACCATATGCACATTTTCTTTGATCCTGATCCGGACCCTTCAACAAGCTTTTCAGAGAGAAAGCGCTTGTTTGAACTGCAGGGCTCTACCTGGGATGACTATAACAAAGAACTGATTTCTGAAGGTGGCGGTATTTATTCACGTTCCTCTAAGTCTATTGAACTTTCGAAGCAAATGCAGGACTTTATCGGTACAAAGGAAACGCGCCTGGCTCCAAATGATTTGATAAATCGAATACTAAAGGCAGAGGTTGACCTGCTTTGGTTTGGCGGCATTGGCACCTATATTATGTCGAGCAAGGAAACTCACGCGGATGTGGGTGATAAGGCTAATGATGTATTACGTATCACCGGTAAAGAGCTAAAAGCCAAAGTAGTCGGTGAGGGCGGAAATTTGGGTATGACCCAGCTTTCTCGTATTGAGTATGCTCAGAGTGGCGGGCAATTAAATACAGACTTTATCGATAACGCGGCTGGCGTAGACTGCTCAGATCATGAAGTGAATATAAAGATCCTCTTGAATGATATATTGCTGAATGGAGACTTAACTGAGAAGCAAAGAAATAAACTGTTAGCAGACATGACGGATAGCGTGTCTGATCTCGTTTTAAAAAATAACTACCGTCAAACACAAGCAATTAGTATAGCGCTTAAAGATGCGATGCCAAGAATGGAAGAGTATCGACGTCTGATCAATGCAATGGAAGCATCAGGAAAGCTGAATCGTGAACTTGAGTTCCTGCCTTGTGATGACGATATCACTGAGCGAAAGTCTCTAGATATGGGGCTAACAAGACCCGAGTTATCAGTACTTATCTCCTATGTAAAAGGTGACCTTAAAGAAGAGCTTATTAACTCGAACCTTCCTGATGATGACCACTTGAGTGATGAAATTGAGGTCGCCTTCCCACAACAGATAGTCAAGAAATACGGTGCTCAACTTCATGATCATCGCTTAAGAAGAGAGATCATATCAACGCAGGTTGCTAACGATATGGTCAATCATATGGGGATTACATTCGTTGAGCGGTTAAAGCAATCAACAGGTGCAAGCTCCTCTTCAGTTGCTTTGGCTTATATTATCGCGCGTGATGTATTTGACCTTGAAAATATTTGGGGGCAAATAGAGGATCTTGATTACCTTATTTCCAGTGACCTCCAGTACAGTATGATGGCTGAGTTAATGAGTTTAATGCGCAGAGCATGTCGCTGGCTGATCAGAAATCGTCGCAGTGAATTAAACGTTACTGAGAATATGGACCGTTTCAAAACTGGTATAGCCAAGATTGCTAAATCGTTACCAAGTTACCTGACTGGCGCATCTGCCCAGTTATGGCAAGATAAGTTTGATAGCCTGGTCGAGCAAGGTGTGCCGGAAAAGCTCGCAGGTATTGTCGCTGGGGCCAGTCATTTGTATTCTGCGCTTGGGATTATAGAGGCGCAGGAAGAGGGTGATGGCTCTCTGGATCAGGTTGCCAAAATTTACTACTTACTGGGCAATCGCTTAGAGCTAACTTGGTTCTCCTACCAAATTAACGCACTTACGCCTTTAACTCACTGGCAAGCACTAGCGCGTGAAGCTTTCAGAGAAGATCTAGACTGGCAGCAGCGTGCTTTAACTGTCGGTTTGTTGAAGTTGAATGATGCCCCGAAAGACATAAATAAACGTGTCGATTTATGGATGGAGCAGCATGATGAGCTTGTGGCGCGATGGCGTCAGATGCTCACTGAATTCAAAGCTACCGAAGATGCAGAGTTTTCAATGTATTCAGTTGCGTTGCGAGAGTTGCTGGACCTTGCCCAGAGTACGGTTCACTCGGCCTCCCAGGCTTCATAATATTATTACCCTATTGTTCAAGTTTTATTTGCTCAATAGGGTAATTTAAGCGAGAATGGCGGCTTTTTTAGATCATCTTTCGGGAGAAATTTAATGCCGTCACGTCGTGAACTAGCAAATGCCATTCGTGCGTTAAGTATGGATGCAGTTCAAAAAGCAAAGTCTGGCCATCCTGGCGCGCCAATGGGAATGGCTGATATTGCTGAAGTGTTATGGAACGGCCACTTACAGCATACCCCTCAGAACCCGTCTTGGCCAAATCGCGATCGATTTATATTGTCCAACGGCCACGGTTCAATGCTTATCTATTCTTTGCTGCACTTAAGCGGTTATGATCTGGGTATTGAAGATCTTAAAAACTTCCGACAGCTACATTCTAAAACGCCAGGTCACCCTGAATACGGATACACACCCGGAGTTGAAACTACCACTGGCCCTCTTGGTCAAGGTATTTCTAATGCGGTGGGTATGGCGATAGCCGAAAAGTCACTTGCTGCGCAATTTAACCGTGAAGGTCATAATATCGTTGATCATTACACCTATACATTTGCTGGTGATGGCTGTTTGATGGAAGGTATTTCCCACGAAGTGTGTTCTTTAGCAGGTACGCTTGGCTTGGGTAAATTGGTACTTTTTTATGATGATAACGGCATTTCAATAGACGGTGAAGTCGAAGGTTGGTTCTCTGACGATACACCTAAGCGCTTCGAGTCTTATAACTGGCAAGTTATTCCTAATGTAGATGGTCATGATGCTGATGCCATCGAGGCGGCCATTAAAGAAGCTAAAAGTAATACTACTCAGCCAACTATTATTTGCTGTAAAACAGTAATAGGTTTTGGTTCGCCAAATAAAGAAGGTAAAGAAGATTGTCACGGTGCTCCGTTGGGTGATGATGAAATTGCTGCAACTCGTGAGCGCTTAGGCTGGGCTCATGGTGCTTTTGAAATTCCCGAAGATATATATAATGGCTGGAATGCTCGTGAAGCGGGTTCCAAGGCTGAGAAAGATTGGTCTGCTCGTTTTGATGCATACGCAGAGGTATATCCAGAACTTGCTAGCGAATTCAATCGTCGTTTAGCTGGTGAGCTTCCAGAAGATTTTGCTAAACAAGCAGATCAATACATTAATCAGTTGCAAGAAGATGGTGCAACGATTGCCAGCCGAAAGGCATCGCAGAATTCCTTGAACCAGTTTGGTCCAATGCTTCCTGAATTAATGGGGGGCTCTGCTGATCTTGCTGCGTCTAACCTGACTTTATGGAGTGGCTGTAAGGGCTTGGAAGCTAATGATGCGGCCGGTAACTATATTTATTACGGCGTTCGTGAATTCGGTATGGCTGCGATTATGAATGGCATCGCCTTACACGGCGGATTTGTTCCTTACGGTGCTACTTTCTTAATCTTTATGGAATACGCACGCAATGCTGTACGTATGTCTGCACTCATGAAGCAGCGTGCTATCTATGTATTTACACATGATTCTATTGGTCTGGGCGAAGATGGCCCAACTCATCAGCCGGTCGAGCAGATTTCAAGTTTGCGTCTAACGCCTAACATGAACTGCTGGAGGCCTTGTGATACGGTTGAGTCAGCCGTGTCGTGGAAGCATTCCCTTGAGCGTGCCGATGGCCCATCTTCATTGATTTTCTCGCGGCAAAACCTAGTTCACCAAGAGCGAAGTAAAGAGCAAGTTGCAAATATTGAGCGTGGTGGTTACATCTTGAAAGACTGTGAAGGCTTGCCAGATTTGATTCTGATCGCTACAGGTTCTGAAGTAGGATTGGCAGTTGCTGCTGCAGACGAACTTACTAAGCGTGAAGTTAATGTCCGAGTTGTTTCTATGCCTTGTACTGATGTTTTTGATCAGCAAGATATCGAATATCGCCTGTCTGTTTTACCTCTTGAGGTTCCTGCGCGTATTGCTATTGAGGCAGCGATCGCCGATTACTGGTACAAGTATGTGGGTATTGACGGACGAGTGATCGGCATGAATAGTTTTGGCGAGTCTGCACCTGCAGGACAGTTGTTTGAGGAGTTCGGCTTCACTGTTGATAACATCCTAAATGTTGCCGAAGATTTGCTATAAATGCACGACCTTATAGTGAGCCTTGAAGGTATCGGACGCTCTGAATGACTTATCGTGTCGCAATTAATGGCTATGGTCGTATTGGGCAGTCTTTGTTGCGTGCTAGCTATGAACGGTCGAAAGGCCGTTCTGTTGGTGACGATTCGATAAAGTTTGTCGCTATTAATGAGCTTGCAGATGCTGATACGATTGCTTATTTGACCCGGTACGACACGACATTTGGTAGATTCCCGCTTTCAGTTGATGTCCAGGGTGACTCGAAGATGGTTGTCGGGAACGACCTAATTGCCTTAACACGTTTTTCGCAACCTAGCATGCTTCCTTGGGAGGATCTGGGTATAGATTTAGTCATGGAGTGTACTGGTCGCTTTAGTTCTCTTAAGCAGGTTTCCGGTCATTTGGAGTCTGGTGCCGGGCGCGTGCTTGTTTCTCAACCAGGTGATGAAAGCTTCGATAAGACAGTGATCTATGGTGTAAATCATTTTGGCTTAGATAGTGGCGACATAATCGCCTCGTGTGCGTCATGTACTAGTAATGCTGTTGTGCCAGTATTGAGTGCTATAGATGAACGCTTCGGTATTGTAGCTGGTTCGCTTACCACTATTCACTCCGCTATGAATGATCAGCCAACGATCGATGCCTATCATCATCAGGATCTTAGGCGTACTCGAAGCTCGATGAACAATGTGGTTCCCGTCGACACAGGTTTGGCGAAAGGTGTTGAGCGTATTTTGCCTGACTTGAAAGGTAAATTAACTGCGACTGCTATGCGAGTCCCTACGATTAATGTTTCAGCGATAGAGTTATCGTTGTATGTAGATATGGCCGTTAATACTAATGATGTGAACGCATTGTTAGCCGAAAAGGCTGGTGCCGATAAATTTGGTATTTTCCACTACACCGAAGAGCCGTTAGCGTCGAGTGATTTTGTTGGTGATACTCACTCAACAATTGTTGATGGTAGTCAGACAAGAGTGAGTGGCGGACGTTTGATCAAGGTTTTGACTTGGTTTGATAATGAATGGGCATACGCAAACCGTATGCTCGATGTTGCTAGATATTGGCTTGCAAAGTGACTTTTTGCAGGGCCGCAATGTTATATGGGAGATTATATGTCTGTTCTTAAAATGATGGATCTCGACCTTAAAGGAAAGAGGGTTTTGATTCGCGAAGATTTGAATGTTCCAGTTAAAGATGGAAAGGTAACGAGTGATGCACGTATTCGAGCGTCATTGCCTACAATCAAGCATGCTATGGAAGCCGGCGCTAAAGTAATGCTTATGTCTCATTTGGGTCGACCAACTGAGGGTGAGTATGATGAGGCTTTTTCACTGGCGCCCGTTGCTAGTCATATGTCCGATCTGCTCGGTAAAGATATTCCAGTACTAAAAGATTGGCAGGATACAGACGGTCTGAATGACGGCGACGTTGTGTTATTTGAAAATGTTAGATTTAACGTTGGTGAAAAGAAAGATGATGAGGCTTTGTCAAAGGCCTATGCAAAGCTTTGTGATATTTATGTGATGGATGCTTTCGGAACCGCTCATCGCGCACAAGCATCTACGCATGGTGTCGGCAAATTTGCCCCTGTTGCCTGCGCAGGCCCTTTGCTTGCTGCTGAACTGGATGCTTTAGGAAAAGCATTAAAAGAACCTAAGCGACCTTTAGTTGCTATTGTTGGTGGTTCCAAAGTCTCCACTAAATTAACAGTGCTTGAGTCACTTTCTGATATTGTTGACCAGCTAATTGTCGGTGGCGGTATTGCTAATACCTTTTTAGCTGCTGATGGCAAGGCTGTTGGTAAGTCTTTGTGTGAGGAAGATTTAATTCCCAAGGCTAAAGCTCTTAGCGAAAAGACTCATATCCCATTGCCTACAGACGTCGTGGTTGGTAGTGAGTTTTCAGAGTCTGCAGTTGCGACAACGAAAAATTCTGATGAGGTAGATGAAGGCGATATGATTTTTGATATCGGCCCGGCAACCTCTGAGAGCTTGGCGGAAATACTGAAAAGTGCGGGTACGATAATTTGGAATGGGCCAGTAGGCGTGTTTGAGTTCGACCAGTTTGGTGCGGGCACTAAAGCGCTATCATTAGCCATCGCTGATAGTGATGCATTCTCAATAGCAGGTGGTGGCGACACCTTGGCTGCTGTCGATAAGTATGAAATCGCAGATAAGGTTTCGTATATTTCTACGGGTGGCGGTGCCTTTTTAGAATTTGTAGAAGGTAAGACTTTACCTGCAGTAGCAATGTTAATAGAGCGCGCAAGCTCATAAATTCAATCCATGTTTTAACCGGAGATAATCATGGCATTAATTAGTATGCGACAACTACTTGATCATGCTGCAGAGTATGACTACGGAGTTCCAGCGTTTAACGTAAATAACCTTGAGCAGATGCGCGCTATTATGGAAGCAGCTGATCAAACAAATAGTCCTGTGATAGTGCAGGCTTCAGCCGGTGCTCGTAAATATGCCGGAGCACCTTTTTTGCGTCATCTTATTTTGGCGGCTATCGAAGAATTCCCGCACATTCCTGTTTGTATGCATCAGGACCACGGTACTTCTCCAGCAGTTTGCCAGCGCTCGATTCAACTTGGGTTTTCTTCAGTGATGATGGATGGTTCGCTGATGGACGATGGCAAAACACCTTCCAGCTACGAATATAACGTTGACGTCACAAAGCGCACTGTTGAAATGGCGCATGCTTGCGGTGTTTCTGTTGAAGGTGAGCTTGGCTGTTTGGGGTCTTTAGAAACTGGCCAGGCAGGTGAAGAAGATGGTGTTGGTGCTGAAGGTACACTTAGTCACGATCAGATGTTAACTGATCCAGAAGAGGCAGCAGATTTTGTTAAGCAAACTGGTGTTGATGCGTTAGCGATTGCATGTGGTACAAGCCATGGCGCGTATAAGTTCACGCGTCCACCTACTGGTGATATTTTGGCTATTGACCGTATTAAAGCGATAAATGAACGTATTCCTGGTACGCACCTGGTAATGCATGGTTCATCCTCTGTACCTCAAGAATGGCTTGCTGTTATTAACGAGTACGGCGGCGAAATTCCTGAAACCTATGGTGTCCCTGTAGAGCAGATTGTAGAGGGCATAAAATATGGCGTTCGTAAGGTAAATATTGATACCGATCTACGTCTGGCTTCTACTGGTGCTGTGCGTCGCTTTATGGCACAGAATCCAGCAGAATTCGACCCTAGAAAGTATCTAAAAGAAACTGTAAGTGCGATGAAAGAAATTGTAGTTGCTCGATACGAAGCGTTCGGAACAGCTGGTCGTGCTGATAAGATTAAGGCTCAAAGTCTTGATTCAATGTTTGCACAGTACCAAGACGGTTCTTTGGCTCCGAAGATATCTTAACCTTGGTAAGGGCCTGAATTTATTCAGGCCTTTTTTCTCATTGCGTTTAAAAAAGCCCTCATTAAAACTTTTATACTCAAACTGTCCAATATTTTCTAAGCGAAGCTGTTACTTGTCGCACAATCTTGGAAGTAAACCATAGAGCGTTCATCTGGTACATGGTATAAATGCCTGATTCATTTCTACTATTGTATTTATATGGAGTTTAAATGCACTCTCACTACCTAAGAGCCGGGAAAAATAAACTAATACTCCTGGTTGTTATTTTTCTTTCGGGCCTTTCTGCCTGTGATAGCGATGGTACTCGTAGTCTGCCTGAGGCTGCCACCGATACTACTGCACCGACTATTGTTCGCATCACTCCTGATTCTGAAGAGATAAGCTACGGCGTGGACTTAAATCCAACTGTGTTATTTAGTGAGAAAATGAATATAGATTCTTTACTTGATAATCGAGTTGGTATTTATTCTGGTAGTTTCGATCCTGACTCAATTACAGAGCCTGTTGAGCGAGAAATAAATATTTCTCACAGTACTGTCCCTGGGGAGTCAAAAGTACCAGATGAAGAAAGCGGTAAATTGATTGATGTTGACGCTACTGAGTTAACATTAGGGCTGAGTAGTGGTCGTTTTGCCTTACATAACACTTATACTCTTCAAGTGGAATCAGACGTACATGATTTAGTGGAAGATGATTTGTCAACAAGTGAGGATGAGCGTAATTTTCTTGAAGGCGGGGAGAGGGTCGCGTTTACGACGGAGTCTGGCGTATGGCACGAGTCCGAAACTCTTAATTTCAAGTACTTGAATGAAGAGGGTACACAGGCAGTCTTTCATCAAGGGGACAGCTTTGAGCCGATTATCCAAAGTAGTCAAAGTGGCACTACTTTATTGGTTTGGAAGCAGAGTGTTGAAGGTGTGACACAGATTTGGGCAAGTCAATATCTAGCGGATCAGGAAGTCTGGGTTCTACCCGGAACTGAGTCTGCTTCACGGCATTGCCGCAAGAATCCTGACTCTCTTGATTCTTCCTGCGTTAACTCATTAAGGTTGGATAGTGCTGGTCTTGGTAGCGTTTACTCTCCAGAAATCGCTATTAATGAGCTGGGGCATGCGGTCGTTATATGGATTCAGCCAAGGTCTCCTGACGCACAGCTGACAGCATGGGTTAACATGTTTGATGGGAATGCATGGAGCGGGCCACGAGATCTTTTAAGTGGGTCTTCTGTTGATGGTGAGGTTAGAAATACCAGTTTTAGCTTAAGTGATTCTGGAGGGGTTGTTGGTGGTTTCATTCAACAAAGCTCTGCCGGTGTTCAGCGTGTAAGGCTGCTTTCTTTTAATTTTATTACCGGGTTTAATGGTTTGGGGTTTGGCGCTCCAATTTATATTGATACAGTATCAGGAGCCGATGTTTTGGGAGACGCCCAAGACCTTGAATTATCTCTTAGTTCCTCAGGTCTTGGTGTGGTGGTGTGGTCACAGGAAGTGTCGGGCTTCGACAGAGTTAGAGCAAGAAGATTCAATGTATCAAGTGATGCAACTCTGAGCAGTGATGAAACACAGTTTGTTGATGTTGTTGGTGCAGAAACACACTTTGCGGTTCAACCTAAACCCTCAATTTCTGATAATGGCGATCTCTACGTTGCTTGGCGTCAATCTTCTGGAGGTCGATATGATCTAATGCTTAATCGTAACGCTAGCGGAGAGTGGGAAGATGCTAAAAAGATTGAATATGATGACTCGGCAAGCGTTAGTGAGTTTACTCTGGCCCACAATAATTTGAACGAGTTATTTGTGGCTTGGTCAATGCTGTTCGACGATGGTGTGAACAGTCTTACAGTTCGTTCTTATCATCCCGGCTCTGGCTTTTCTACTGCTGAAGACATTCCAGTTACTGGATCTGGTTCTGAGAGACCGGTTACCAGCCCTTTACTAAACTTTGACTATGAAGGTAACGGTGTCTTAAGTTGGGTTCAGAATACTTCGTTCCACCCAAAAATCAAGACAAGACAATATTCTAAGTTGTCTAAGGTGTGGCTGAGTGAAAGTACGATTGTTCAAGAGACATCAGGTGCCGAAGTGTTAACCTTGAGGCAAAATGCCTTGCTACGTGACGGCAGAATACTTTCAGTGTGGGGGCTTTCTGATGTTACCGGTGCATCGCTTGGCAGCGCACTGTTTAAAGAATACCTCCCACCTATTGAGTAAGAAAAATCTAGGCTGGCTTGGCAATTTGATTTAGGGAAGTGCTACCGTGAAGACTCCCCCTCCGTGTCTGCCTCCATTTGATAACTTGATAGACCCTTGCTTGTCATTTTGTGTGTGAAGTTTAGTGACCATTTCAGCAAAATATATTCCCAGGCTGGTGCTGCCAGTTTGAAAGTTAATGTTATTTATTACTTCTCCTGGTGAGGCTTGCAATAGCTCGTCAGGATAACCGATTCCATCATCATGTATTTCTATAATCAGGTCATCATCTTTGATGTAGGCGACGATTTCAATGATCGATTTGGTATAGCGTGAAGCATTATTTAGCGCGTTATTAAGAACGCCCAAAATTACCTCCCTATCAAAATACCAAGATATATTTGGATCACAGGTGATTTCGAGTTCAATATTTTTATCTTTGAGCATTGGCGAATAGTGTGCGGATTGCTCGTCCAGGATGTCGTGAACAAAGCACTCATCGATATGTAATGATAGCATTTCATTCTGCAGGCGATATAAGCCAAGTAGCTGTACAAGGTAGCTATTTACACGTTCAGCCTCATATTTTACGACAGTCGTATTGTTTCTTTGTTGCCACTCTTCAGGCAGTTCTTCGCACATCTGATCTACGGAGTGTAGTAGCATGCTGAGCGAATTTTTCATGTCGTGGACAGCTGAGGCGATAATCATCGAGAAATCGGGTTGTTTGTCTTTACTCATGATACTGTACTCGTTCAATTTTGTTTTTTGGATTGAAGTTCTGCTACTTGCTTCTCGAGGTGTTTAAGCCTTCGGTATTGGTTATGCTGTTCGGGTATGTTGTTTATTTTTTCAAGGGACTGCTCTGCAAGCTTTAATAAGCTATGGTCAGCAGTTTCTTTAAATAGCTTCGTTACAACTTGAGCTAGATTAAGATTCAAGGCTGCGTGTCTTGGTGTATGCTTGAGCGCTTCTTTGAATGCTTCAGCAGCTTGTGCAAGTTGGCCTTGTTCAAACTGCTCAATACCTGATTTATTAAGGCGTTTTGCTTGCTTTTTGGCCACTAAGCTTTCGGGTTCGTCAAGCTGGCTTTCAATTTGCGCTAGCGCTTCGGGGTCGTTACTGAATCGCTCAGCGAGTGTGATTAAGAGTTTCTCGGCACGTTCAAGCTCGTTTAAGGAGTAGAGTGTCTTTGCTAGCTCGATGCCAATTTCCGCTGAGAGCTTCTCTTCTTCAATCATGCACTCTGCTTGATGAAGTTTTTCCTGTGCTGCTTCGGCATTGTTCTGACCATTAAATACTCGAGCCTCGATAAGCGTTGCATTGAGGCAGGCCTGTTCGTCAGTCGAAAATTTATGTGTTAATTCGTTTAGAACTTGTATCGCTTCGTCCGCATGTGTTTTGCCAGAATCACTAAGGTCTCCCGATGACCTTTCGGATAAGCAGCGGCCAAGGTTTAGGTAGTTGTCAGCTTTTTCATGTATTGAGTGTTCGCCATATCGAATAGCTTTCCTGTATGCCTCTGTTGCGCTTTCAATGTCTTGATTCTTTTGACATAGCTTGCCTAGTTTCTCATGACGTAGAATTACTCTGGGCGACATTTCAACTGCTGACTCAAGTGATTCTTGTGCTTTCTGTGGTTGATTCAGTTTCTCGTAGCAAGCTGCGAGACCGTCATATGCTTCAACCATGTAGGGGTTAAGTTTAAGTGCCGCCTTAAAGTTCTCCAGGGCAGGTGAGTAGTCTTGATTTGCTAATTGAGCTTGCGCCAGCCCTAGCGATGCCCACGGTATTTCGCGCTTTGCGATAATTGACTCATACAGCCTGATTGCGCTTTGTGTGTCGCCAATTTGTAGGTAAAGTTGGCCCAATGTTTGGTGGCACCAAGAAGAGTATCGTGACTTATCATTGATTAGTGCCAAGCACTGGCTGATAGCCTTGGGGTAGTTCTCTAGATCAAGTTCCTTATTTATAGGCTTTAGTGTTCGTTGTTGCATTACCAGTTGACCAAGGCGCTTCTCTAATACTGTGCGCGTAATTGGTTTTGCAATGTAGGCGTCGGGTTGGTACTCGCGTGCGCCGAGAACAACATCTTTAGCTGTTTCTGCAGTAACCATAACAAATAAATGGATGTGTTTGAGGCGCTTGTTTACGCGAAGTGCTTCAAGAACCTGTTGGCCGTTCTTGCCTGCACCAAGGTTGAAATCACATAATACTATGTCATAGAAGTTAAAGCGGCATTTTTCTAAGGCATCTTCGGCAGAATAGGCAATGTCGACATGTACAGCGCCAAAAGACGATAGCATGAGGCGCAACGATGAACGGAAGCTTTCAAAATCGTCAATGATCAAAAATTTAAGTCGTGGATAAATTTTATCGAGGTCGGGCTGTTTTTGCTTTGATGTCTTAGTTTCCACGTACGTCAATATCCATATCTACTGATTAGAAGGCGAGTTGTTTTCAAGGTAATCAATTATTTCCTCGACCAATCCATCCATCAAGTTAAGGCGAGTCTGAGTGCTGGCAAAGTTTGATTCAATGCGCTGCGTTGTAAACCAAGTAAACGTTGTGCCAAACAAGGCTAGTGCGAGAAATAGTGTGATGACTATCTGAGAAGGAGTAAAGTTTTGTGACTTTAATCGAAGCTCCTCGCTATCAGCTTTAGATTGCGCGAGTTCTAGTTTTAGGTTTCTATTTTCCTCGTGAAGCTCTTCATATGCGGTTTCTAATGTCGATACTCGCGCTAAAATTTTGCTGTTCGACATGTCGGCAATTGAGGTTTCAAGGTTTTTTTGTACTTCCTGGTAGACAGTAGGGACGTCTTTATCGTCATCTTTGGGCTTCAAGCAGATTCGACTGATCATTAAATATAACTTATCGCGATCAATTTGCTTGGATATAACGCCTGCAGCGCCCAGGGCGTGAGCTTCTTCATAATATTTATGAGCATGCTGTGAGGTGTACATAATGACGGGAATGTTTTGTGTGTCTGGGTTTGACTTAATGGCTTTCAGAGTGTCAAAGCCATCCATACCAGGCATTAAGTGATCTAGAAAAATAAAGTCCGGGTGAAACCATCCAAGTTGAGATAGTGCTTCCTCGCCCGATGAGGCTTGCTCGCATTGGATATCCATTTTTCTAAGAATTTTTGTTAGTAGCATTCTTGAAGTAGATGAGTCATCTACGACAAGCGCATTTGTATCGGCCACGTTTTTTACTCTTGATAGGCTTATGATTGTTATTCATTGATTTTAGCTGTTTTAACTTATAACGGAAATATGTGCGGCATATTTAATGTATTTTGTTGCTAATTGACCCGGATTAAGACGTGTATGCCTTAATTTAACCACAAAGCGTTGCACGCTGAACTATATATCTGGATAATAGCGGCCCTGATTTGACGCATAAACAAATAGAGGTGTTAAGCGTGAGCAATGAAGTGATTGATAACTGTTTTTCAGATTGGAAGAGTCGTGAAGCGACTGCAGAGGCGATGATTCCATTAATTGGTCGTTTGTACCGTCGTAATAATATTGTTACGTCCATCTATGGTCGTGCTGTTATTAACCAGTCAGTAATCGGAATTCTTAAGTCACATCGTTTCGTTCGCCAGGTGGAAGAGAAAGAATTATCTGTCCACGATACTTATGCGGTATTAAAGGTGATGGATGAGCTTGAGCTTGGTCATGCTCGTGTTGACGTTGGTAAGCTCGCCGTTCGCTTTGCTGAACAAACCAATGATGTTAGTTTAGAAGAGTTTGTCAAAGCAGAGTTATCCGACGTTGTTGGTGGCTACAGTGAAGAGGCTAGCAAAGCAGCTTCTGAAAATACCAAAGATGTCGTGTTGTACGGTTTTGGTCGAATCGGTCGCTTACTTGCGCGTATTTTGATTGAGAAAGCGGGCGGTGGAAATAATCTGCGTTTACGTGCAATTGTCGTTCGCGATGGCGGTGCTAAAAACGATCTAGAGAAACGCGCCAGCTTGCTTCGTCGAGACTCGGTGCATGGCCCATTCGAAGGTACAATCACGGTCGATTCTGAAAACAATCTATTGATCGCTAACGGAAATGCTATCCAGGTAATTTATTCTGGCGGTCCGGATCAGGTCGACTACACGCAATACGGAATCAATAATGCAATCGTTATTGATAATACCGGTATCTGGAGAGATGAAGCTGGTCTAGGTAGACATCTTGAGTCTAAAGGCGTTGCTAAGGTGCTTCTAACTGCGCCAGGTAAGGGTGACATTAAGAATATCGTTTATGGCATCAATAACGGTGATATCGCAAACGATGATCAGATTTTGTCTGCAGCATCTTGTACAACTAATGCTATTACGCCTGTTCTTAAGGCGATTGATGATGAATTTGGTGTCATTGATGGCCACGTAGAGACTGTCCATTCTTACACAAATGACCAGAACTTGATTGATAACTATCACAAAGGTAGTCGTCGTGGTCGTAGCGCTCCGTTGAATATGGTTATTACTGAAACAGGTGCCGCAAAAGCTGTTTCAAAGGCACTTCCAAAGATGGAAGGTCGTTTGACGGGTAATGCGATTCGTGTTCCAACTCCGAATGTCTCAATGGCTATTCTAAATCTGAATATCGAAAAAGCTACATCTGTTGAAGATGTGAATGCTTATTTGCGTAATATTTCCCTGCATTCTGATTTGGCTAAGCAGATTGATTATCTGACTTCAGATGAAGTTGTTTCAACTGACTTTGTTGGTTCACGTCGTGCTGGTATTGTAGATTCGAATGCAACTATCGTAAGCGGTAAGCGTTTGGTTCTTTATGTTTGGTACGATAACGAGTTTGGTTATAGTGCGCAGGTTGTGCGTATTGCCAACCAAATGGCTGGCATAGAATATCCCGTCTTCCCTAAGAGCTAGAGTCTAATATTTCCTTCAGGCGCTAACTGTTCAGTTGGCGCCTTTATTTTCTTTCTTGTATAAGCTGACTTTTACTACTTTACTTATCTTGTCTACCTAGTTGGTAGTATCTAGTGCTCCTATATTTGTACGCTAAAACGCTAGGGTTGATTTTTTAAGCAGGTTGGCACTTTAAATGGGTAGAATATAAGTAAATTTTGGTGCGTAGTGTAGCAATATGTTAAATGGCTCACTATAATTGTCCACGATTTTAGGTTCGCCGCAATCGAGTGGTAATGCTTTAACTGTATGGCACTCAACAGAACAAATTCTAACGTGGCGGAAAATTCACAAATTCTGATGAGAAGGCAGGATTAATGGTCAATATTAAAAAAGGCCTCGATCTTCCAATATCCGGTTCTCCCGAACAAAGCATCACCCAAGGAAATTCCATTAGCAAGGTTGCTATAGTTGGATTTGACTATGTTGGTATGAAGCCAACCATGTCTGTTCAGGTTGGTGACAAGGTAGCTAAGGGACAACTTCTTTTTGAAGATAAGAAAACCGAAGGTGTGAAATTTACTGCACCAGCTAGCGGGACGGTTATTGAAGTAAATCGTGGCGAAAAGCGCGTATTCCAGTCGATTGTAATCGAGAAATCTGGTGATGAAAAAGTAGAGTTTGCAAAATACTCCGCTTCAGATCTTGGAAGTCTTACTCGTGAACAAGTCGTATCGAATCTGGTTGAATCTGGCGTCTGGACAGCATTTCGAACTAGGCCTTATAGTAAAGTGCCTGAGTTGACTGCTCAGCCAAATTCAATATTTGTTACCGCAATTGATACTAACCCATTAGCTGCTGATCCTGAAGTAGTGTTGTCGGGCGAAGGTGAGGCTTTTAGTCAAGGTTTAAGTATTATTGAAAAACTTACTGAAGGTAAGGTTTTTGTTTGTACTAAAGCTGGTTCTAACATCGAACTACCAGCCATCGCGCGCGTAGAAAAGCAAGAGTTTTCTGGCCCGCACCCTGCTGGTAATGCCGGAACACACATCCATTACCTTGATCCTGTAAGCGATAGTAAGAGTGTATGGACTATTTCTTATCAGGACGTCATCGCGATCGCTAAGCTTTTCACGACTGGCGAACTGTATGTAGAGCGGATTGTTTCTATTGCTGGCCCTTCTGTTAAGAAACCGCGCTTGGTTAAAACTCAATTGGGTGCCAATATATCTGAGCTGCTGAGCAATGAACTTAGTTCAACCTCTGCCAGAGCCATTTCAGGTTCGGTTTTTGGTGGCCGGACCGCAAGAGCTACAGTTGATTATTTAGGGCGCTATGCTTCGCAAGTTAGTGTTCTTGATGAACAAAAAGAGCGTGAGTTTATTGGTTGGTTATCTCCTGGTGCCAACAAGTTCTCTGTGATGAATATTTACCTTTCTAAGCTTAACCCTGCCAAATTGTTCAACTTTACGACCACAACAAATGGTAGTGATCGAGCAATGGTTCCTGTTGGTGCTTACGAAAAAGTGATGCCTTTAGATATCTTGCCAACTCAGTTACTACGATCTCTGATTGTAGGTGATACAGAGCAAGCACAACTTCTAGGTTGTTTAGAGCTAGATGAAGAAGATTTGGCGCTTTGCACATATGTTTGTCCTGGTAAGTATGAGTACGGTCCGATTCTACGAGAGAATCTGACTCGAATCGAAATTGAGGGTTGATCATGGGACTTAGAACAGTTTTAGATAAAATGGAGCCCCATTTCGAGAAAGGGGGCAAGTACGAGAAGTGGTATGCGCTTTACGAAGCTGCTGACACCATTTTTTATTCGCCATCAAGTGTAACCAAAACCACATCTCATGTTAGAGATGGTATCGACCTTAAGCGTATTATGATTACGGTTTGGTTGTGCGCATTCCCTGCTATGTTTTTTGGTATTTGGAACGTCGGTTTCCAGGCAAATACTGCTATAGCGGCTGGGCTGGGTACTATACCAACCGATTGG
The DNA here is from genome assembly GCF_001634935.1 of Oleiphilus sp. HI0043. Lineage (NCBI taxonomy): Bacteria > Pseudomonadati > Pseudomonadota > Gammaproteobacteria > Oceanospirillales > Oleiphilaceae > Oleiphilus > Oleiphilus sp. HI0043. Next base: position 27,375 of record NZ_LWEY01001921.1, read on the forward strand.
CATAGCATGTTTTTCATTGGCCATGATGCGTCAAATATTCTTCATAACTTCGTATATGGCGCAGCATACTATATACCTATCTACCTGACAGTGTTTGTAGTGGGTGGTTTTTGGGAAGTGTTGTTTGCCACCGTGCGTAAGCATGAAGTTAACGAAGGCTTTTTTGTTACTTCAATACTATTTACCTTAATCGTTCCAGCTGATATCCCCTTGTGGCAGGTTGCTCTAGGTATTTCCTTTGGTGTTGTTGTTGGTAAGGAAATTTTTGGCGGTACAGGCAAGAACTTCTTGAACCCAGCCTTAACTGGTCGTGCGTTTTTGTTCTTTGCATACCCTGCCGAGATTTCGGGCGACGCAGTTTGGACTGCTGTCGACGGCTTTAGTGGCGCGACGCCTCTAAGCATTGTTGCAGCCAGCGGAATTGAAGGTCTTAACCAATCAGTTTCATGGGTCGACGCGTTCTTAGGCTTTATTCAGGGCTCAATTGGTGAAACTTCGACGCTAGCGATTATGATTGGCGGTTTTGCATTGCTTGCAACCAAAATTGCTTCCTGGCGTATCGTTGTTGGTGTATTTGGTGGTATGACAGCAATGTCACTTATCTTCAATATGATCGGCTCTGACACTAACCCTATGTTTGCAATGCCTTTTTATTGGCATCTTGTTATTGGTGGTTTTGCGTTCGGGATGTTTTTTATGGCAACAGACCCAGTATCCGCATCAATGACTAACCAAGGTAAGTTTGTATTTGGTGCGCTCATCGGTGTAATGGTTGTTTTAATACGTGTTGTTAACCCTGCATTCCCTGAAGGCATGATGTTGGCAATATTGTTCGCTAACCTGTTCGCACCATATATTGACCACTTGGTAATGCAAGCGAATATCAAGAGGAGATTGGCACGTGTCTAGTAAAGAAACGGTAGGAAAAACTATTACGGTTGCATTTTTGCTCTGTATTGTCTGTTCGATTGTAGTAGCGGGCTCTGTTGTACTGTTAAAGCCAATACAAGAGAAGAACAAGGCGCTAAACCTTAAAGCTAATATTTTGGCTGCCGCAGGCTTATTGGTTGAGGGCGCTTCGGCGACTGAAATTGAGAATGCCTTCTCTGCGATTAAGCCAATGTTGGTTGACTTGGATAGCGGTGAATATGTCGAGGCTTCTGCAGTAAATAAGGAAAATGTCCTTGATTACGACCAGAGAAAAGCGGCTAAAGATCCAGCCTTTTCAACAACTCTTTCGCGAGCTGACGACGTTGCAGGTATCAAGCGTAGAGTTAAGTTCGCCAAGATCTACTTGGTTGAAGATGCCGGAAAGATTGAAACGATCATTCTTCCTGTAAGCGGTTATGGCTTATGGTCGACACTGCATGGTTTCTTGGCTTTGGAGGGCGATGCTAATACAGTCGTTGGGCTTGGCTTCTATGAGCATGCCGAGACTCCTGGCTTGGGTGGTGAGGTTGATAATCCGCGCTGGAAAGCGATTTGGCCGGGTAAAAAGGTCTACGACTTCGCGTCTAGCGATCAGCCAAAGCTTGGCTTGATTAAAGGCGCAGTTGATAAAAGTCGAGCTGATGCCGAATACATGGTAGACGGTCTATCTGGTGCTACTTTGACTAGTGTGGGTGTGACTAACCTTATTCAATATTGGACTGGCGAGCAGGGATTCCAAAAGTACCTGAATCGCTTGCGTGAAGGAGCTTAAGAATGAGTGATGTAACAGCAAAAAAAGTTCTTTTTGAACCAGTTTTTAGCAATAACCCTATCGCACTTCAAATCTTAGGTATTTGTTCTGCGTTAGCCGTTACCACTAGTATGGAGCTATCGGTTGTTATGGGCTTGGCTGTATGTGCAGTATGTGGCCTATCTAACTTGTTTGTATCCGTAATTCGTAGCCAAATACCTTCGAACATACGAATCATTGTTCAAATGACTATCATTGCTTCGTTGGTAATTGTTGTTGATCAGGTTCTCAAGGCCTATGCCTATGAACTTAGTAAGCAGCTTTCAGTTTTTGTGGGCTTGATTATCACGAACTGTATCGTAATGGGGCGTGCTGAAGCGTTTGCAATGCAAAATGGCCCAGGCATGAGTTTCCTGGATGGCATAGGTAATGGTTTAGGATATGCCGTTATTTTGCTATTAGTCGCTTTTGTACGTGAATTGTTTGGTTCAGGCATGTTGTTTGGCATCGAGCTTATGCCTACCGTTAACAATGGTGGCTGGTATGTACCTAATGGTATGTTGCTGCTTCCTCCAAGTGCTTTCTTTATCATCGGTTTGCTTATTTGGGGCTTAAGGCAATGGAAGAAAGATCAGGTAGAGCCTGCTGATTACAAAATCTCGTCTCACTCTGTTAAGGAGGCGTTCTAATGATCGAATATTATTTAAGCCTATTTGTTAAGGCTGTATTTGTTGAAAATATGGCTTTGGCATTCTTTTTGGGAATGTGTACCTTCCTTGCGATTTCTAAGAAGATTCAAGCTGCAACCGGTCTAGGTATTGCCGTAGTCGTTGTATTGGCAATCACTGTTCCTGTAAATAATCTTATTTATACCTACCTTCTAAAAGATGGAGCCTTGGCTTGGGCGGGCTATCCTGATGTAGACCTGAGTTTCTTAGGTTTGTTAACTTACATTGGTGTTATCGCTGCTTTGGTACAGATTCTAGAAATGGTTTTGGATAAGTACTTCCCGGATCTGTATAACGCTCTTGGGGTATTCCTACCATTGATCACAGTAAACTGTGCGATCATGGGTGCATCTCTATTTATGGTTGAGCGTGATTATAATCTTGCTGAGAGCACGGTCTATGGCTTGGGTGCTGGTGTCGGTTGGGCTCTAGCGATCGTCGCATTGGCCGGTATCCGAGAAAAGCTCAAGTACAGTGATGTGCCTGAAGGTCTGCGTGGCTTGGGTATTACCTTTATCACTGTAGGCTTGATGTCACTAGGTTTTATGTCGTTCTCTGGTATCTCGCTTTAATTAACACTGGGTAGATAGATAAGGTATTAATATGAATGCAGAAATAGTACTCGGTGTGGTGATGTTTACGGTGATTGTACTGTCACTTGTAGCCATCATACTGATCGCAAGAAAACAATTAGTGAGTAGTGGTGACGTCTCTATCTTGATAAACGAAGATCCTGACAACACTATTAAAACCCCGGCAGGAGGAAAGCTACTTCAAACGCTTGCTTCTGAAGGCCTATTTCTATCATCAGCTTGTGGTGGCGGTGGTACATGTGCGCAGTGTAAGTGTAAAGTTTTAGAAGGTGGTGGCTCTATGCTTCCAACTGAAAAAGCTTACTTTACCAAGCGTGAAGAAGGTGAAGGCTGGAGACTCGCTTGTCAGGTTCCTGTGAAACAGGACATGAAAGTCGAAGTTGACGAAGAAGTATTTGGCGTTAAGAAGTGGGTTTGTACTGTTGAATCAAACGACAACGTAGCTACTTTCATTAAAGAACTGGTTCTTAAGTTGCCAGAGGGCGAGAACGTTGATTTTCGCGCTGGTGGTTATGTTCAGCTTGAGTGTCCACCTCACGAAGTTGATTATAAAAACTTTGAAATTCAAGACGAATATCGCGAAGACTGGGATAAATTCAACTTGTGGCAGTATAAGTCAATTGTTAAAGAAGACGTTATACGAGCTTACTCAATGGCAAACTATCCTGAAGAAAAAGGGCTTGTTAAGTTCAACATTCGTATCGCTTCGCCTCCTCCAGGAACGAACCACCCTCCAGGGATAATGTCATCTTACGTATTCAATCTTAAGAAGGGCGATACCATCGATGTTTACGGGCCATTTGGTGAGTTCTTTGCTAAAGATACTGACAACGAAATGGTATTTGTTGGTGGCGGTGCGGGTATGGCCCCGATGCGTTCACATATTTTTGATCAGCTTAAGCGACTTGAGTCTAAGCGTAAGATGTCATTCTGGTATGGTGCTCGAAGCTTGAGAGAAATGTTTTATCAGGACGAGTATGACAAGCTAGCAGAAGAAAATGAAAACTTTGTATGGCATGCTGCGTTATCTGATCCGATGGAAGAAGATAACTGGAAGGGTTACACCGGGTTTATTCATAATGTTCTATATGAAAATTACCTCAAAGACCATCCAGCACCAGAAGATTGTGAGTACTACATGTGTGGGCCTCCAATGATGAACGCAGCTGTTATTCAGATGCTTAAGAGTCTAGGTGTTGAAGATGAGAACATCTTACTCGATGACTTTGGCGGTTAATCTCGTCTAGTTATATTTCTAGTTACGCCAGCCCTGAATAAGGCTGGCGTTTTTCGTTTACAGCGGTTTTTATTTATTGTGTTTAGATTTTCTATTTTTTTGGTTTTGATGCTCGGCCTAATGGCGTGCGGCCAACCTCATCCAGATCGACTTCAATATTCTTTAAGTGGTTCGACGATGGGTACCACTTACAATATAAATATTGTAAGCCCATCGGAGATTGATAGTTCACAGCTAAAAACGATCCAGTCTGCGATTGAGGCTGAGCTTGCTTCGATAGACTCTTTGATGTCTACTTATAAGCCTGACTCCGAAGTCTCTAGATTTAATCGCGCTGCTATAGGTGAGGGTGTTTCCTTGTCGGCCACAACTATTGAAGTGCTTAATGAGGCGCTTGCGTTAAATAACTTGAGCGAAGGGAGCTTCGACCCAACTGTTGGTCCGCTAATTGATGCCTGGGGCTTTGGCGGTGGCTCTAAGCACAAGGGGATAGTTGTTGAAGAAAAGAATCTCGCTTCTGTGCTTGAAAAAGTAGGTGTTCAACGCTTTAAATTGGTTGACGGTCAACTGTACAAACTCCAGGACGTAGAATTAGACCTCTCTGCTATTGCTAAAGGTTTTGCAGCAGATAAAGTTGCTATCGCGTTGCGTGAGCAAGGCATCGCAAACTTTCTGGTAGAAATTGGTGGTGAGGTAGTGACTCATGGTAGAAGTGTTCGTGACTCCTTGTGGGTATTAGGTATTGAATCACCTGATAAACAGGGTAGAAACGTTTATACTAGGGTTCATCTTGGTAATGCTGCGCTCGCTACGTCGGGAGATTACCGAAATTATTTTGAAGAAAATGGTAAACGATATTCTCACACGATTGACCCACTCAGCGGCAGGCCAGTTGAGCATCTGCTTGCATCTGTTAGTGTGATTGCTGAAGATTGCATGTTAGCTGACGGGCTTGCGACGGCGCTAATGGTGATGGGTGAGCAGAGGGGGTATGAGTTTGCCTCAAAGCACAATATCAGTGCGTTATTTATCTATCGAGGTGATGAAGGCCTCATAACAATGCACACTGATTCGTTTAAACAGTATCTTAAGTAGGAGGAACTTATGGAGTTATTTTTCATAGTTTTCGGTGTTCTTGCCCTGTTAATGTTGGTTATGGCTGTTGGCGTTATTTTTGCCAATAAGCCGATTACCGGTTCGTGTGGTGGAATGAGTGCGCTTGGTATGGAGGTTGCTTGCGACGTCTGTGGCGGTGACAAGGATAAATGCGACAAAGAAGTTGATAGTTCTGCTAAAGACGCTACCGGAAAAGATATTTCTTATAATGCAATGAAGTAGATACAGCTTAAGTATCATTACATACGGTTTTTTCTAGAGGTTCAGGAGATCAAGGTTATATGGCTGAGTATCATTATGATGTTGTAGTAATTGGCGCAGGCCCTGCAGGTGAAGGGGCAGCGTTAAACGCTGCAAAAGGCCATAAAATGGTCGCTGTGATCGAAGATAAACCCGTAGTTGGCGGGAACTGTGCTCATGTTGGAACAATACCTTCCAAAGCACTTCGACACGCCGTTAAGCAGATTATTACCTTTAACACCAATACCATGTTCCGTGATATCGGTGAGCCAAGATGGTTTTCCTTTCCGAGAGTCTTGAAGAACGCAGAAAAGGTAATCAGTAAACAGGTTAAGCTAAGAACCCGTTTTTATGCGCGAAATAAAATAGACTTGTACAACGGGTCGGCCTACTTTCTAGATGATAATCGTATAGAAATACGTGGAAATGGTTCCGCAGATATTGTTCATTTTAAAGAGGCGATCATAGCTAGCGGGTCTAGTCCCTATCGTCCGTCCAACGTTGATTTTACGCATGAGCGTATCTATTGTAGTGATTCGGTATTGCAGCTTAGCCATACTCCACGCACTATGGTTATTTATGGTGCCGGTGTTATTGGCTCCGAGTATGCATCAATTTTTTCCGGTTTAGGTGTGAAAGTCGACCTGATTAATCCTGGCGAGAAATTACTATCATTCCTTGATGATGAGATTTCTGATGCGCTTAGCTATCACCTTCGAAACAATGGTGTTCTTGTCCGACACAACGAAACCTACGAGACAGTTGTCGGTACCGATTACGGTGTAGAGGTTACTTTCGAGTCGGGCAAAAAGATCAAAGCTGATGCTTTTCTTTGGTGTAATGGTCGCAGCGGCAATACCCAAAATCTTGGGCTAGAAAATATAGGTCTTGAAGCAAACTCACGCGGTCAGCTTTCAATTGACGACCACTATCGAACAGATGTAGAGAATATCTATGCTGTAGGTGATGTGATTGGTTGGCCAGCACTTGCTAGCGCTGCTTACGATCAAGGTCGCTCTGCTTCATCCGCTTTGCTTAACGATAGTTACTTCAGGTTTATTAATGATGTACCTACCGGTATCTATACGATCCCAGAAATTAGCTCTGTCGGTAAGAATGAAAAGGAGCTTACGGAAGCCAAAGTTCCTTATGAAGTAGGGCAGGCATTTTTCAAAGACTTGGCTAGAGCTCAGATTACCGGTGAAGCGGTCGGAATGCTTAAAATATTGTTCCATCGTGAGACCAAAAAAATATTGGGAATCCATTGCTTTGGAGATCAGGCGGCCGAAATCGTACACATCGGTCAGGCGATTATGAATCAGGAAGGTGATGCAAATACCCTAGATTACTTCATTAATACCACATTTAACTACCCAACTATGGCAGAAGCATATCGTGTTGCGGCACTAAATGGTCTTAATCGCATATTCTGATTTTAAACTTTTCGTCATTTTTCTTCGATTTGAGAGCGTTTTTTGAACGCTCTTTTTCTTTTTGTTGTCTCAGTTCACGCTTCGGAATTCCTTCATTTGTAAGACTTTTTCTGATTTTGTAGCATTAGGGATATTTTGTAATAAAGCCGACTATCGCTACAACTGACTAAACTACGTAGCCAGACATGGAAAAGTGCCGCTTATATGATAACTCAAAGGTTTAGACTGTTTTCTTGGAGCTCCCTGTTTACACTCCTTTTAATTCTTTCCGGTTGTGGCGAGGGTGATAGTAAATATGTTCCTTTACCAGAAGACACGGAAGGAAACGAATCCTTAGACATTTTTCTAAATAGTGGTGCAGTTAAAGGCCCAGTCGCTTTCTCCGATATCTCGATCTATAGCGTCGATTTAGAGTCAGAGCGATATGCAAACTTTAAATCTGTTGCTAACGGTGTTTTTAAGGCATACGCTGACCTGGGTATATCTATTGATGGTGATTCCTTGGTTCTACCTGAAGGTCGGAGTTCTGCTCAGGTGCTGAATGATTTCGAGGCTCTGGTTGAAACAGGCTCCTATGTTTCTGAACTCGACTATTTCAAAGTAAAAGTTGAAAACGCAGGAACTATTGCAAAAGCTAAAAGCTATTTGGATGTCTATCTAGGGCTAACAAAGCCAGTTAAAGACGAGGATTCCACATTTGACTTGCTTAAGGAAGAGACAAATTCAATTGTTAAAGACAGAGTTTCGGAAGCCCTTTCCGCTTACTCTGATCTAAATGATTTTAAGCGGAAATTGAACGATGTTGATGGCTTTTATGAAGAGCTTCTCGAAGTTGGCTCATTTTCAGGTGTTAATTCGGTAGTAGCCAAATACTCAACTAAAGAGTCAGACCCGACGAAAGCAGAACACTGGTCAGCACTTAAGGACTCTTTTAGCGAACTGCAATCATTAGCAATGACAAGTAAAGAAATTGCTGAGCGCTATGATGTTGTCGCGTTTGATGAATCTAACGACGAGAAAACGCTTGTTGAAATAGCGCTTGAGACAAACGACCAAGTTGCAATTAGTAACTTGAAAGAACTTCGTGATTCCCTAGCTCAATCTTTACCTGTAATTGATCTAAAGGAGCTTGTTTATTTAGCCTATCGGAAAGAGGGAAACCCATCAGTCAAAGCAGGTTTGAATTCATTCTTTCACTCCATTATTACCTATCAAGACCTTATATCTATCGTTCAAAATCATCGAGCTGTCTACAGTTTTTTAGGCGTGCGTGAAGGTGTTGACGCCGCTGAAGATATACAAGCTATGCATAGTGAGCTAATGAGTCTGATGCAGCAGGAGGCTCAATTAGCATTCGATAGTATTTTACTTAGTACCGATGTAGAAAACGGGGTTTCTGCCAATAGGCTATCTTACGGTTCTTCAAACGGTGCCGCGAAACTGGAAGGGCTGTTTGTCGGCCAGTATCGAGGATTTATATATATAGAAGCAAACATGGTTCCTTCATCCGTTGACCTAAATAGTGGTAAAGCTCCTATATTGAGTAAAATGGTATCAATCATCCATACCGATGACATTCTCGGATACGGCGATAATGAAGCATTAGATGAGACTCGTTATTATGTTAAGAATGGTATTGTCCAGCGCAACGCAGAAGGCGAATTAATTACATCTTTGGCAGATTTTGAGTCAGGGGCATCTGACGAGTTGTTTACGGTGCAACCCTCTCGATATACAACCCCGCTTACTTCTCTTGCGGTAGAAATTGCTCAGCAAAAAGTCATTAACCTCCAGCCTCTTGTTGAACGCTTGAACGATGGTAATGGCTATCAGGGTTCCGCCGCCAATGAGAAAAATGTCTATTTTGATCTTGGTGAACAGGCTTTAAGCGAACTTCTTGAAGAGTCGCAAAGCATTGTGTCCAGGTCTTTTAATATTACAGAGGGGGATGAGCTGAAGAATATTTTCGCTATCAGTCCGGTCACTCTTCCTCACATGAAGTACTTTCAAGATGAGCTTGAGGCATCCTATCGTTATCGCTTTAATATCGAATATTACGGCGCGATGCTCCAGTCTCTTAAGTTAGCAAGTAATTTAGATTACGAAGTAGTTCAAAACGAGATTGCCAAGGATCTGTATGACGGACAAATTGATGGCAAGCAGAATTCTGAATTTATTGAATCCTTGTCTTCGATAAATAGTCTTACGTATTTTGCAACGAGAGAGCCGTCTTCCGCATTTATCCCAGATACCACGGTGAACGTTAGTGAATTGGGCCAACTGTTAGAGCAAGAGTTTGAACTGCTTGTTGGCGAAGACTCTGATTTCGGTGAATACAATTCTTATTTGCAAAATTTAGCGTTGGTTGGAGCGGCTGGTGGTGTAGATTCTGACGGTGACGGAATGCTCGATAATGATGACCCTGACCCATCAACTCCCAATGAGATTGTCGATAATGGTTATGATGGATTGCGTTCGGTTTCTGTGCAATTCGAAGACGCTTTACTAATGCCTATAGATCAAAGTCTAGTTCTGACAATCCCAATAGAGGAAGTTCAGACAGG
>NZ_LWEY01001922.1:0-1292 GCF_001634935.1 Oleiphilus sp. HI0043
TAATGGCCCCGCTGCCTTAATAGTTATAGGCGGTACGTTTGCTGCGATATTGTTACAAACTCCTTTTCAGACATTAAAGCGAGGCATTGTCATGTTGCGCTGGGTGTTTATACCGCCTTATGTGTCGATTGATGACGGGATTGAAAAGGTTATTTCCTGGAGTATGCGAGCAAGAAAAGAGGGCTTGCTTGGGCTAGAGTCTTCAGTCGAGAAAGAAGATGAGCCTTTTGCTGGTAAAGGTCTTCAGCTGCTCGTTGATGGTGCTGAGCCTGAAGTGATTAGAAATGTACTTGAGTTGGATCTTATTTCTAAAGAGCGTCATGACCTTAGTTCAGCAAAGATCTATGACGGGATGGGGGGGTATTCTCCTACCATTGGTATCATTGGCGCAGTAATGGGTCTGATACATGTTATGAGTAACCTTGCTGACCCATCCTCTCTTGGCGCTGGTATCGCGACTGCCTTTGTAGCGACAATTTATGGCGTTGCATTTGCCAACCTGCTGTTTTTCCCAGTCGGTAGTAAGCTAAAGTCTGTGATTCAACGGCAATCCCAGTATAGAGAAATGCTTATCGAAGGCTTGGTGGCAATCTCAGAGGGAGAGAACCCTCGTTCAATCGAGCTAAAGCTACGCGGCTTTATCACTTAACTATCACTTGAGCTAAGCTATGCGCAGGCAATTAGAAGAAGAGCATGATAATCATGAGCGTTGGTTAGTATCATACGCTGACTTTATCACTTTGCTGTTTGCTTTCTTCGTTGTGATGTATTCAATTTCTTCGGTAAATGAAGGTAAATATAAAGTCCTTTCTGAGAGTTTGGAAGGGGTCTTTAACGCTCCCGCGAAAACCATAAAGCCAATTCAGGTTGGAGATATAAGTCCTCGCTCTACCTCTCCGGATTCACGTGAAATTTTTATCCAACCAATGATCGGTGAGTCATCACCACCCCCTGATCAACGAAAGAAAAAGAAGGAACCTAGCAAAGAAGACCTCCAACTCGAAATGATAGCAGGGGAGTTTGAAGATAACTTTGAAGACTTGATATTCGAGGAAAAGGTAAGCGTTCAGAAGAAAGACGATTGGATCGAGATCTCGTTGGATGATACGGTTGTTTTTCAAAGCGGCGGTGTGGAGCCTGTTGATGATGCTTTGCCAATTATTGAAAAAATTGCAGGTATTATGAACCAGCACGATAACGCTATGCTGGTAGAGGGGCATACTGATAATGTTCCTATTCGAAGCCCTGTATTCCCATCTAATTGGGAGCTCTCTGCAGCGCGAGCAGCCACA
>NZ_LWEY01001923.1:0-792 GCF_001634935.1 Oleiphilus sp. HI0043
AAGACTTTATCCAGGCACCTGGTCAACAAACCCTCGCCACAACCGCCCTTAACAGTCAAAGCACCAAACTTGAATGTTGCGACGTTTCAAGTCGATTCTCGGTGGGACCATCATTGGCCCGCAGGAGAAGATCACGCTCACGAGCTACTTAATAACTTCATGGAAGAACGCGCAGCCTCTTACCATAAGGCCAGAGATATTCCCTCGCTCGACGCGACAAGTTCACTGTCTCCTTATCTTGCAACGGGTATCGTAAGCACATCACAGTGTTTAAGATCAGCACTAAGCTATAATCAAGGCGAGTTTGAAGGGCGTAATGAAGGCGTCAACACCTGGATAAACGAACTACTATGGAGAGAATTCTATCGCCACCTCTTGTACGCTTATCCGAGGTTGAGCATGCATAAGCCGTTTAAGAAAGAAACAGATCAGCTACCTTGGCGTAAAGACCATCGTTTGTTTGAACAATGGAAGGCTGGAAAAACAGGCTACCCCATCGTTGATGCTGCCATGCGCCAATTAAAAGAAAAAGCCTGGATGCACAATCGACTACGCATGATTACCGCGATGTTTTTAACAAAGCACTTATTAATTGATTGGCGACTCGGTGAAGCGTACTTTATGGAAATGCTAGTCGATGGTGATTTGGCGTCCAACAATGGTGGATGGCAATGGTCAGCCTCGACAGGCGTCGACGCGGTTCCCTACTTCAGAATTTTTAACCCCACACGCCAGTCTGAACGCTTTGACCCCCAAGGACAGTTTATAAGACGCTATGTTCCTGAACTACAA
>NZ_LWEY01001924.1:0-838 GCF_001634935.1 Oleiphilus sp. HI0043
AACCATTGCATCAGGTTTTTCAAGGCGACATAAGGCATGAAAATTCGTTCGATTTGATGTTCGAGTATATATTCAGCAAGAGACTTAAAGTCTTGTTTGATCAGTGGGTCAAGAGTGTATAGCGTTGCGCCAAGTGATAAGCTAGAAAAGATTTCCTGGAAAGATACATCAAAACTGAGCGAGGAAAATTGCAAGGTCTTAGGGGCGTAGTTTTCGTTGTAATGAGCATTCTGCCAGTCGATCAGCTTATTTAGAGGGCCATGGGGCATCGCGACGCCTTTGGGGCGCCCTGTTGAACCCGAGGTATAGATTAAATAGGCAGCAGTCGATTCTTCTAGTTGAGCGCTATCGATGCCAAAGTTCTTAAATGCTTGGGACTTATTTGCTAGGACCTGTTCTAAGGTTTCTTCTGTAGGGAATGTTTGACTAAAGTTAATTGATTTGGTCGACTTCGGCGCAAATTCACATACCCTATCACATAGCACAAAGCTCGCATTCGCGTTTTCCAGCATGTATGCCAATCGATCGTTGGGGTAGATCGGGTCAAGAGGAATGTAGGCACAGCCATAGTCCAGCAACGCGATCATACTTGCTATCGCCAAGGGTTTCGATTCGAAATATAGACCAACGTAGCTACCTTGTTCTAGCTCCAACTGTTTGAGCCTGGAATTGATTCCTGCAACAAGCTGCCCGAGTTCAGCATAGCTTATCGAGACTTGATTATCTTGAATCGCTATTGACGTGGGGATAGAGTCAAAGTTTTGTTTGACCGTGTCGATGAAATTCAAGCTGACCTCTTTGCCTTGGGTGTTAGAGTTTATATAATTATTGCAGTGTC
>NZ_LWEY01001925.1:0-1247 GCF_001634935.1 Oleiphilus sp. HI0043
CTATAACCATGTGGTGTTGATGGGCGACATGAATACCCATGCCGAGAAAATACTGCATGACTCTCCGCTAAAAGGAGCCGGCTTGGTGACTTTGCCGGGCGTATCTCATTCATTTCCTAGCTGGCGCCCTGAAAAGGCCTTAGATCATATTCTGGTGAGTCGTAGCCTATTGGTTAAGAGGGCGGGCGTGGTAACGTTTCCGGTATCTGACCATTTACCCATCGAATTAGAGGTAAAACTACCCAAAGGCTATTAGCTTGAAACTTTGAAAATATAGACATAGACAGGCACAAAAAACCCGACAATAAAGTCGGGCTTTTCAATGGAAGCAATAAGCTGCCTACCTCGAAAGGTAGAAAATCTTACTTGATTTTAGCTTCTTTGTAGACCACGTGCTTACGCACAACTGGGTCATACTTTTTGATTTCCATCTTTTCTGGCATGTTACGCTTGTTCTTGTCAGTCGTGTAGAAATGACCAGTACCAGCGCTTGAAACTAAACGGATTTTATCACGCATTGCTCAATCTCCTAAACTTTCTCGCCGCGAGCACGTAGTTCACTAAGAACTGTCTCGATGCCTTTTTTATCGATAATACGCATACCTTTGGTAGATACACGAAGCTTAACAAAACGCTTCTCGCCCTCAACCCAAAAACGGTGAGATTGTAAATTAGGCAAAAAACTACGACGTGGGCGGTTTTTTGCGTGTGAAACGTTGTTTCCTGCTACTGGGCGTTTGCCTGTAACCTGACATACTCTAGACATTGTAACCTTGCCTCCAACTTCGAAACGTCCCTTGAAAGCACGTTCAAAAAAATTCAAATATCGGACCCTTTTTTGGAGTCCTCACTAAAGAGCCCGCCTTTATACCAGAAAGCATTTTTAATCGCAAAAAATATTTTCAAAAATGTGTATAAACTTGTAACGTGGTATCGGCTTTATCAGGTACAAAATGACGCTCATATTTGGGTGTGGATGGTTGATAGAAGGGGATTTATGAAACTTGGTGTGGATCTCGGTGGTACGAAAATAGAGGCTGTTGTCTTGGACGGTCAAAAAGTTCTCTGGCGGCAACGAGTTGCAACACCAAAAAATGATTATGGGCAAACCTTACAGGCAATTGCGAGTCTAGTTGGTGAGGCGAAACAGGTCTGTGGTTTGAGCCAGGGTGAAGCAATTGGCATTGGTGCGCCCGGTGCACTGACAGACTCCGTGACGGGGCCGAGAGTAATGAAGAACTGCAATT
>NZ_LWEY01001926.1:0-1020 GCF_001634935.1 Oleiphilus sp. HI0043
TCACAAGGGCTAGACCTAGTAGCAATTCTTATCACTCACCACCACCCTGATCACACGGGAGGCTTGGCAAAACTTAAAGATCAATATGACTGTAAAAGCTTCGGCTCATCTCACTCAAAAGTTGAAGGTATCGATGAGCAACTGTCTGAAGGCGAAGCGATCAGCTTACTTGGCTTACAATTCAAAAGCCTCGACGTTCCGGGTCATACGCTTGATCATAATGCCTACTATTGCGAACAACTAGACGCATTGTTTTGTGGGGACACACTATTCTCAGGTGGTTGCGGTCGCTTATTCGAAGGCAGTGCTGAACAAATGTATAACTCGCTTGGAAAAATCCGCTTACTACCGAAGACGACACGCATCTTCTGTGCACACGAATATACATTAGCCAATCTAGATTTTGCACTGAGTCTAATGCCAGACAACCAGGCACTACAAAACTACTTAGTAGAAGCCACCGATTTGCGTAAGCGTGGCTTATCCACTATCCCCTCCACACTAAAAACAGAACTGGAGATAAACCCGTTTTTTAGAAGCAACGATCCAGCCTTAGCTTCGAATGTTAAACAACTATTCCCCAATACGAATAGCTGTGAGCCAGATATTTTTGCCGCAACAAGGCTCGCGAAAGATCAGTTCTGACCATAGTAACAACGGGTTAGCACTTACAGAGTTAAATTTGTTACTAATTATTTAGCTCCAAGCAGTTGACCCTAAAGCCCCTACTTCATAGACTGGGCGGGAAAACTTGCTTAACGCCTAACAAAATGTGTTCCTTTTCTCGCAGCAGTAAAATAGCCACCCAATCGATATGCGTCATTTTCCTCTTATAGTTCTACTTTTGCTTATTAACGCTTGCGCGAGCTTTGATTCGTCGCGCGGACAGCTTGCCCCCCCTAGCTCGGTGCCGTCAGTTTCCAGCAACACAACATCAAACAAAAGCGAACCTACCCCCGACATTGAGAGCAAGGAAAACACTCAAGTAAGCGAACAAATCTCAAATACTCAAGAAAGTGG
>NZ_LWEY01001927.1:0-794 GCF_001634935.1 Oleiphilus sp. HI0043
TGGGGCTTAGCATCGGTCAGAATGCTGACGGAGCGGTTGCCGGTTTTCAGCATAAATATAACGACGAAGATGAATATGAAGAGCCGAAGGATGAGCAAGTGGCTTATGAGTTAGCGGACAGTGTATTAACCATGGCAGGTGTTGGTCCGATATCTAACCTGATTGAAGCAGATATTTCTATTGAGGGTTTGAAATACCAGGAAGGAAGAGGGCCTATAGAAATTACTGACGAAGGCGGTATAAAAATATATATGCCGACAGAAATTGCTCGAATTAGCATGGAGAATATTCGAGTTAAAGGAAATACTAGCGGCCCAACTATGGGAAGCATTTACATGTCTGATATCAAGTATCATCCAGATTCCAGCTATACAATTACCGCGAGAAACTAAGCCCTCTACGTTGTTATACATAAAAAAACAGGCGCGAGCCTGTTTTTTTATGCGTCAAAATAGGGCGCTCGAACATAAAAAATTAGTTAGGGCTTTTCCTTGCTATATCGCTTCCCTATACCGGTTGAGAAAGCTATTATTCAACACGTTAATTGAGTTATAGAGAATTGATATGCCAAAAATAGCCAGTGGAATCGTACGATTCAAAACCGAAGTGTACCCTCAGAAGAAAGAACTATTCGATCAACTTGTGAAAGGGCAGCATCCAGAAGCTCTTTTTATTACATGCTCTGATTCTCGTATTGACCCAAACCTTTTAGTTCAGACGGAACCAGGGGAACTATTCATATGTCGAAATGCAGGCAATATTGTTCCACCGCATAGCAACTATACTGGTGGTAC
>NZ_LWEY01001928.1:0-783 GCF_001634935.1 Oleiphilus sp. HI0043
GTTAGGTAATAAATTCATGAAACATACTGTACTTTCTACCGTTCAATATTTGATGGTCACATTAAGTATTTTTTCTACGACCGTCTCTGCTGAGCTTGAAGCCTATCGAACTGACCTCCCTCCGGCCCTGGACGATAGCGGTTGGGACTTAATGCTAGAAAAAAATGGCATCAAGGTGTTTACCCGCGACTGGCCGGGCAGTGACTTTATTGCCTTTAAAGCAGAGCAAGTGGTGCAATCAAAGCTATCTAATATTGTTGCCAATTTCTCTGATATCAAGACCTTCCCTGAATGGGTCAAAGACATGGTAGACGCATATGAAATCGAGCCCTTTGACGATGAACGTTCCAGAAAAATCTATATGAGAATGGGTTTACCCTGGCCACTGGCTGACAGAGATATCGTCGCAGGCCAGCAACTAACACAGGAAACTGATTCAAAAGTCGTTCGAATTAAAGAATGGTTTGAAGGCGATGCTCTACCCAAAAATGAAGGTGTTATTCGAACACCTAAAGTTAATAATGAACTAGTACTGATTCCTGAAGGCAACGAGAAAACCAGAATCGTCTGGCAAGGGCATACTGAGCCGGGTGGTTTTATTCCGGCATTTATTGTGAACTTTCTATTGGAAGATGTCTTCTACGAATCTGTCTTAAACATGAGACATCGTTTTGAGTCACCTGAATTTCATAAGACTTCTGACTGGGTAATTAACTATAATGACTCGGGAACTGAAAGCTAAGAAAGATGGGATTGCGTTGCCTGTTGGGTTGATGGACTTAG
>NZ_LWEY01001929.1:0-1046 GCF_001634935.1 Oleiphilus sp. HI0043
GGTTTTTCAACCTTATCGAACTATCAGGACTTGGTGCCAGGTTTTATCGCTTTATACCACAGGCTTGGTGAGGATTGGGATGCTTTTTATCAGGAGGTTGAGCGCTTGTCTGAACTTGATAAGTCACAGCGGCATGCGCATTTGAAGTCCTTAAGTGAAGCGATTGGAGAGCATCAATAAATGACACAGAATATTGTTTTGGCACTGGTGATAATTATCTCTCTCTGGGCGCATGTCTGGCTGTATTTATGGATGAAATTCAAAATGGACGAAGGTGTTATTACTCGCTGTCTAAAAGATGCCTCGGTAGACATGCAGAGTGACAGTATTGCTAAGCAAGTCGAGATGAGCGTCGAGCGAGTTGAGAAAGTTTGCCTCCGCAGCAAAGAGATTCAGGTAGGTGAGGGGCACGAGAAAATTATCTCACTATCAGTCACTGGAATTTAAGCAATAATTCCGTTTCGACTTAAGTGTTCGTCCAGGGTAGTGTGGTGAGGGATAGCCTTGCCTGATACCCAGTTAGCTGCTGCTTGCTCTCCAGTTAATGCTAAGACCTTTTGCTCTTTATCCCACTCGTCATTTGAAGCGCTCTTTAGATAAGCGAGTACGTCGTTGTTAGGGGTCTTCAAGCAAGACTTGATTACCAGTCCAGTAATTTCTTCGTATGTGCCTGGGCCACATTGGCCTGTGTTCGTTATAGCGCGGGTTGCCCCTATAAGGTAGAAAGCGCAGGCTTTTCTCAACCAAGCATACTTTTCGCCATGTATATCTCCATAGCGCTTTTTTAGGGGTAGAAGCTGCATACCTGCAAAAACTTGTGCTTCTTTGAGGATAGCCATTTTGTCCTCATATTTCACACTGGCTGAAGCATTTCCTACTAAAGGTTTACGCTCGTCAGTTTGTGTCATTTTTTTAGTATGGTTGAGAGGAGGGTAATCACGATAGAGTGAGCGAATTCTTACGAAGGTGATGATGAAAAGCAAAAAAACAAAGACTTCTGCCAAGTGGATAAGTGCGCTCATGAGTTTCTTCCTTGTAACTATAGA
>NZ_LWEY01001930.1:0-763 GCF_001634935.1 Oleiphilus sp. HI0043
GCGATTCTGTTCAAGGTTATTTACTAACCCCACCTTTGCCGATGGAGAGGCTACTTCAGTGGCTTGATAAGTCTGAAAGCGATACGCGTGACGTATCCTAGCAAGGCGTCACGCATTTGCAGTTTTAACTACGTTTTCTAATCAATGCTTCCTGGCATACTGAAGCAACTAACTCACCTTGTTGGTTAAAAATATTCCCTCGATTAAAGCCTCTTCCGCCTGACGCACTAGGGCTATCCATATCGTAAAGTAACCATTCATCAACCTTGAAAGGGCGATGGAACCATATCGAATGATCAAGACTCGCAACTTGCATGCCTTTTTGCATAAAACTCAAACCGTGCGGCAGCATACTAGTACCAAGCAGGCCGAAGTCCGAGGCATAGGCCAGAAGGCAATGGTGTAATGATAGATCATTGGGGACTGATGCCACCGCTCTAAACCAATTTTGCTTATAGGGTGGACGAATATCCGGGTTGGTATAGTCAATTGGCTTAACTGGTCTGATTTCGATTGGTTTATCGCGGGTGAACTGCTCCCTAAGTTTTTCAGGTATCAGGTGCTTAAAGCGACGACGTATTTCCAGCTCGGAAGCCAGTTCTTCTGGCGACTTGCTTTCGGGCATATCAAACTGGTGTTCTGAACCCGCTTCATCTTTTTGAAACGAAGCGTTGAGGGTAAAAATCTCTTTGTCGTCTTGCCGGGCAATGACTCGCCGTGTTGCGAAAGAACTACCGTCTCGAATAATCTGCACTTCGTACTG
>NZ_LWEY01001931.1:0-1001 GCF_001634935.1 Oleiphilus sp. HI0043
AGAAGTTCTCTTTGTCTTCAACCAAGAAGCGGCTCTTGCTCTGAGCTTTGAATTCTTGAGAAACCAGGTAAGTTTCGCCTGAATAGCCCATACCAGACTTTTCCCATTGTTCGTTATGGGTCATGATTCGGTTCAGCTCATCGATAGGCATTTGAAAAGCCAAAACGGCGATTTTCTCACCTTGTTTATTTACCACAGGGCTTGCCATAAAGGAGGCAGGAGCTTCATAAGATGGCGTATAAGACTGAAAAGAAGTAAAGGCTATGTGGTCAGGGTCACTTGCGTTGGCAGCTTCTTTATAGACTTTAGCTAAGTCACTATTTTTATAAGGCCCGGTAAGTAAAGAGGTGGCGTAATCGAGCTCTTTGAAAACGGAGTAAATAATCTCGCCTGAGTCAATATCGATCAAAAAGATGTCGTAATATTGGAATTCGTTAAGGTGCTTTCTAAACTCCGGGTGATACTCTTTGTGTACCTCATTGTAATCGGAGCTAAAGTCGAGTGAGTCTAAGGCATCTTTTTGACCTAAGGGGTTAGCGTTGTCTGCAATGAAGTGATATTGCATTAAACGGGCTTTATCGCTAATGCTGTTAAGTAAATTGCCGGGAGATAATGAAGAGCCTGGATTGCTCTCGGCATAGGTGGCACCAAATTGCCCGGTGTAATAATCTTCTAACTTGTCAGATATTTCGTTGCTACTGACGGTTTTAGGAAAATCATCATAGCTAGCGATGAAGCCTTCAGCTGAGTCGACGACACTATGGCTTGCAGAGAAAGCTTTAAGCTCATGTTTGATAGTCTGTAGGTAGCTGTGAATAAAGTCCTTCTGGGATTCTCGCTGTGTGATGAGCGCTTTCCGTGCTTCGTTTTCAATAACGCTTTCGGCAATATTAAATCCAACACCTGCTGTAATCAGAGCGGTTAATAGTACCGAAACAACGGACACTGAAAGTGATCCGAGGAGAACTTTTCGAGAGATGGACATGGTTGTTTCCTATTAT
>NZ_LWEY01001932.1:0-22006 GCF_001634935.1 Oleiphilus sp. HI0043
GTGCGTGAAATAAACTTACTCGGCCAAAACGTTAACGCCTACCAAGGTGAAACACACGATGGCGACATGATGGATCTTGCTGAGTTAATCACACTAACCGCAGCCATTGAAGGCATTGACCGAATTCGTTTTACAACGTCGCATCCGGTTGAGTTCAGTGACTCACTTATCGACGTTTATGCCGATACTCCTGAGCTGGTAAGCCACCTTCACCTACCTGTTCAAAGCGGCTCAGACAGAATATTGAATGCGATGAAGCGCGGCCATATGGCATTAGAGTACAAATCTAAAATTCGCCGTATACGTAAGCACCGCCCTGATATTAGTATCTCTTCAGACTTTATCATTGGCTTCCCTGGCGAAACCGAGAAAGACTTTGAAGACACCATGAAGCTGATCAATGACGTTGGCTTTGACGCTTCTTTTAGTTTTATCTATAGCGCGCGCCCGGGTACACCAGCAGCAGATTTACCTGATGAAACAAGCGAAGAAGTTAAAAAACAACGACTGCAAATTCTGCAGCAGCGCATTCTTCAACAAGCTCAAGATATTAGCCGAAAAATGGTCGGTAATACCGAACGAATTCTGGTCACAGGTTTTTCTAAGAAAGACCCCGGGGAGCTCCAAGGCCGAACCGAAAATAACCGTGTTGTGAACTTCAAAGCGAAGCAAGACCGCTCAGATAGTGCCTTGATCGGGCGCTTTATCGACGTGAAGATTACCGATGCTTACGCAAATTCATTACGTGGTGAAAGAGTCGATGAGCAAGACTACTAAAAAAGAAAAGTTAGCCAGACGGCAAGACAAGCAGCCTGACGATAAAGTCAAAACAACGAGCACTGGCTCCATCACCATCAAAGAAGTTGCACTGACGCCTTTTGATAATGACCGCCTCGCCTGTTTGTGCGGCCAATTTGATGAAAACATCAAACACCTAGAAATGCGTCTAGATGTTAAGATCAGCTATCGGGGCGCTGTTTTCAAAATACGTGGCGAAAAAGCTGAAGCATCCCAAGCGGCGCTAGAGATAATCAGACACCTATATCGAGAGACCGAGGATAATTCGAGCATTAGCCTTGAAATGGTTCACCTCTTTGTTCAGGAGTTTGGCGTTGATGCTATTTCGAGCGAGCTATCAGAAGAAGCTCGACTAATCAAAACACCTCGAAGCCAAGTTAAACCTCGCGGCGAGAACCAGTGCCAATATGTTGCTAACATTAAGCAGCATGATATTAATTTTGGCTTAGGCCCTGCTGGTACTGGCAAAACCTACCTTGCTGTTGCTTGTGCTGTAGAAGCGCTAAATAACGAAGAAGTTAAGCGCATTCTGCTCGTTCGGCCCGCAGTTGAAGCAGGAGAAAAGCTTGGCTTTCTGCCTGGCGACCTGGCTCAGAAAGTTGACCCTTACTTGCGCCCTCTCTATGACGCGCTATATGAAATGCTAGGCTTCGACCAAGTCGCCAAGCTCATGGATAAGAACATCATAGAAGTCGCACCACTCGCCTTTATGCGCGGCCGAACACTTAATAATGCTTTTATTATTTTGGACGAAAGCCAGAACACCACGCCCGAACAAATGAAGATGTTCCTGACCCGAATTGGTTTTGGCTCAACAGCCGTTATTACGGGTGACCTAACCCAAACCGACCTACCTAAACACGCGATGTCGGGCTTAGCTCAGGCTCAGCGCGTTTTGAATGGAGTAAAAGGCATCAGCAGCATCCACTTCCGCCCATCTGATGTTGTCAGACACCCTATTGTTCAACGAATTGTAGAGGCTTATAACAAGCACGATACGCAGGGAAAGGCTTAAACCACAGAGGACACCGAGCGCTTCGCTGCACAGAGGAAGGGATTAAGACACCCTAAAAACCTTTTTATCTTTTCTCGGTGTAGGCCGCAGGCCTCTCTGTGACCTCTGTGGTGAACCGTGTTTTATGTTTTGATCTTGAAGTGATAAACCGATGAACCACAGAGGACACCAAGAGTAGAGAAACTCTAATCTTTCATTTGCCCGGGCAACCACAAAGCTATTTCAGGGAAGATCAGCAGTAGTAGTACCATAACCAAACTTATTACTACAAATGGTAAGGCACCCTTAAATACAGTTGTTAAGGGTATATCCGGAGCAACGCGCTGCATTACAAATACATTGATACCGATTGGCGGCGTAATCAGCGATAGCTCAATCATCATAACGATAAAAATACCAAACCAGACCGGGTCATATCCTAAAGAGGTCACCAAAGGGAAGACAAAAGGCAAGGTGAGGATAATCATCCCAAAGGTGTCTAATACAGCCCCGAGCACCAGATACAAGAGCAATAGCGCTAACATTATCAAGAAGGACGAATCACTCCACCCGGCGATGGATTCTATCAAGAACTGAGTCACGTCAGTCTGCGCCATGAAGCGGCTAAAGAATACGCCTCCTAAGAATAACAAAAAGATGTTGCCGCTCAGCGAAACGCTTTGGCCCAAACTTTCTTTCAGAATCATTGCACTTAAGCGTCCGCGAAATAAGGCAATAACGAATACCCAAGCCAAACCAATACCCGCGGCCTCTGTTGGCGTTGCATAGCCTCCGTAAATACCACCCAAAACAATAAGCATTAGTGACAATGCCGGCAGGAGTTTTGGTAGCGCCTTGATCCGCTCTGCCACCGAGTAATGCTCACCACCGGGTGCCAGTTCGGGCTTGAGCTTACAGCGAATCATGACATATAGACCAAACATCAAAGCTAATAGAATTCCCGGAATAATACCCGCTATAAACAGGTCGCCTAGCGAGGTTTCCGTCCAGGCCGCGTAAAAGACCAAAGGGATACTCGGAGGAATAAGAATGGCGAGCACACCGGCTGCTGCGATTGAGCCAGTCGCAAGCCTTTGGTTATAGCCGTAACGACGCATCTCTGGCATCAGCATTTTGCCCATTGCTGTGACTGTTGCAACACTAGAGCCTGTGACCGCACCAAAGGTTGCTGAGCAGCTGATAGATGTGATCGCCAAGCCACCGGGAATTCGCCCGAACCAGCGGTTAAAGCAATAGAAAAGATCTTTACCCAAGCCCGTTGTTTGAGCTAAAGCTCCCATCCAAACAAATATAGGTAAGGTCACCAATACAAAGTTACTGGCGACTTCCCAACTAACCAACTGAAACTGAACGATAGCCGACTCAAAGCTCTGAAGGTAGACATTTCCAAGCAGCCCTACCGCTATCAAAGCGATAGCAATCGGTACACGTAGAGCGATTAATATAAGCAAGCAGGCCATGGCCAACAGGCCAACACTTTCAGGGTTCACGAATGCCCCTCTTTGGTTTGACTTGAATCTAGACTAGCCCATAGCAAACTCAATGATTGAAGCGTTGTCACAAGCCCGATAAAAGCCATCAAGGCATAGAAAGGCCAATAAGGTATGTCGATAGTATAAGCTTGATCTTCATAGGTATAGCTATCTATCGCGCCCAACACCGCCTGCCAAACGACAAGTAGCGAGAACAAAACCAAGAAAACATATGAAGCGCATTTTAGGGAGCGTTGCTTAGAAGCCGACAAGGCTTGGTAAAGCAGGTCAACACTCAATAATTCATGGCCCTCTATACACTTTGGAATCGCTAATAAAGAACATGCTGAGTAGCAGCAAACCCGACAATTCGTGAGCCCAAGCAATGGGAGAGGAAAATAATGAACGCAAAATAACGTCACTAATTACAAGTAAGACCAGTGACGGCAGAACAAACAAGGTGTTAAGACCGTTTAAGAAATTAACGAGTTTTTTTAAGATTTGGTCAAGCATAGAATGGAAGCGACGGAGGGTTCACGCTTATTAGCTTGACTCTTGATCAGGTAAGGGGCCAGGCATCACGATGCCAAATCCTTGAGCAAAGTCTATTCCAATTTCTCTTAGCGCTTCGCAAGTCGCATCATCCTCAACAAACTCTGCGATCGTCTCTAGACCCGCTGCGTGCGCTATCATATTGCACGACTCCACAATCCCTCTATCAATACTGTCGCTCAACATATTCTTAACAAAGCTCCCATCAATCTTCAGGAAGTCGACAGGAATCGTTTTAAGATAAGAAAAAGAGCTCAAACCAACACCAAAATCATCTAGCGCAAACTTAAAGCCTAGCCCTCTAATTTCATTAATAAACTCTACCGCATCAACCAGGTTATCGATTGCAGAGGTTTCTGTAATTTCAAAACAAATTCTCTGAGGCAGCAGGTCATATTCTTTTTGCCAGATCTTGATATCATCAAAAAATGACTGATCACTCAAGGTTGAACCTGACATCGTCTTCGGAGTCATCGACGATTAATATTCGTATAATCTTACCTTCCACTAAATGCATATAGCTACCTTGATACCGGAGAAAGGTTAATGTCTAACCAATAATTCCGAAGTGCTGAGATATTGTCTTTAAATTCATTTATATCAAAAGACTTTTGAATATAGCTGTTTGCGCCGGCCCGATAACTTTCCTGAACATCTCTCTCTTCATCGGAGGAGGTTAGGATGACAACAGGTAGGCATTGAGTGTCCGGGTTGTGACGAAGCTCTTTCAACACATCCAGACCATGAACTTTTGGCAAATTCAAATCGAGGAAAACCACCCTTATCTCAGGGTCGAACTGCTGGCCAGCGTACTGCCGCTTTCCACACAGGTAATCAATCGCCTCTTGCCCATCCCTAACAATGACAACATCTTTCTGCTCTACGCCCGCTTTTTTAAGCGCAAACAAAGCCAACTCTTCTTCACCTGCATTATCTTCTACTAACAATATCTTTGCCGTACTCAAAGCGAACATCCTCCTTTTGCTTATCCTTTAAGTTTAGCCCCATATTAGATTTATGCCAGGTACTGTCAAAACACCCCAAATCATTCCGACTCACTTAGCAATTCACGAATTACAGGCACAAAAAAAGCCGCTAAGAGCGGCTTTTTTCTAACTTACTAAAGTAAGCCGATTCAACAAACAGCTTACTAGCCGTTTACTGCATCCTTTAGGCCTTTACCAGCTTTAAAGCTAGGAATCTTGGCAGCAGCGATTTGAATTTCTGCACCAGTCTGTGGGTTACGACCAGTTCTTGCTGCACGATCTTTCACAGAGAAGGTACCAAAACCAATCAACGTTACCTGATCACCTTCTTTAAGTGCATTTGTAACTGATTCTACAACCGCGTCGATAGCACGACCAGCGGCTGCTTTAGAAATGTCTGCAGATTCTGCAATTGCATCAATTAGTTCAGACTTATTCACACTAAACCCCTTTTGAGATAACTGTAAACATACGAGACTTTCGCAGAATGCTGCAAGGTAATCTCTGTATATAATTTATAATGATGTGCTTTTTGATTCTTAGAAATCTTACACTTTTAAAAACATTCGTCAATTGTATCTTTGATACTCAAAAAGACAACTAACAAATATCACATGACAGGTCGGAGCCCCCTAAATTACTGCTGCCTGACGTCAGACTGTTTTATACCAACTGAGCGAAAGCCCTGTCAAGCAGCCTGAGCGCCTAATGTGTATTTATTCTCTCAGAAGCCTCATCTTTCACCTCTGAACCTTCTTTTTCGGACTTTTGCAGCATTTTTTCCTTGTGTTCATCACTTTCGGGAGAATACGCCAAAGCGCGCTCTAAAACTTCGTCAATCCACTTAACCGGTACAATTTCGAGGTCTGCTTTAATATTATCCGGAATTTCCTTCAAGTCTTTTTCATTTTCTTGAGGAATTAGAACTAGTTTTATTCCACCTCTATGTGCCGCTAATAACTTTTCTTTCAAGCCACCAATAGCAAGGACCTGACCACGCAAGGTTATTTCACCTGTCATCGCAACGTCTGCACGAACTGGAATGCCAGTAAATGAGGAAACCATTGCCGTGCACATTGCGATACCCGCACTCGGCCCATCTTTTGGCGTCGCACCTTCAGGAACATGGACATGAATATCATGCTTTTCATGAAAGTTGTCATCGATATAAAAGCCGCCAGCTCGACTTCTTACAACAGTCATAGCAGCTTGTATTGACTCCAGCATTACATCACCCAAAGACCCCGTCCGAACAACCTTACCTTTACCCGGCACAGTACTACATTCAATTGACAACAACTCGCCGCCAACCTGCGTCCATGCCAGACCAGTAACCTGCCCTACCCGGTCCTTTTCATCAGCCATGCCGTAACTAAATTTGCGCACACCTAAGTACTGATCGATATTTTTGCTATCTACGGTAATCTCAATAGCCTCTTTAGACTCTAGAATTTCCTTCACTACCTTGCGACAAACTTTAGCAAGCTCTCGCTCCAGCCCTCGAACNNCNNCTTTGGTGTAATAACGAATCACATCTCTTATTGCATCTTCGGCAATAGCGAGCTCACCTTTTTTCAGGCCATTATCTTTGATCTGTTTCGGGATCAGGTATTTTTGCGCGATATTGATCTTTTCATCTTCGGTGTAACCCGGAATACGGATAACCTCCATACGATCAAGCAAGGCCGGAGGGATGTTCATTGAGTTTGAGGTACAGACAAACATAACATCGGACAAATCATAATCTACTTCTAGATAGTGATCATTAAAGGTATGATTTTGTTCTGGATCTAACACCTCAAGCAAAGCCGAAGCCGGGTCACCACGATGATCAGCACCCAATTTATCGATTTCATCAAACAAGAACAGCGGGTTCTTCACTTCGACTTTAGAAAGCTTCTGAATCAGTTTACCTGGCATTGAACCGATATAAGTTCGGCGATGACCACGAATCTCTGCTTCATCACGCACACCACCCAGTGCAACACGGGTATATTTTCGGTTTGTTGCCTTCGCAATAGATTGCCCCAAGGAGGTTTTACCTACACCAGGAGGCCCAACCAAGCACAATACCGGCCCTTTAAGCTTCTTAACCCGGCTCTGTACCGCTAAATATTCGATAATGCGGTCTTTGACCTCTTCTAGGCCATAGTGGTCTGCATCAAGAATTTCTCTTGCCTTAACGATATCGTGTCGAACTTTACTTTTCTTCTTCCAGGGAAGATTTACAAGCCACTCAACATAGCCTCGCACAACTGATGCCTCTGAAGACATCGGTGACATCATCTTCAACTTCTTAAGCTCTGCTTCAGCCTTCTTCTTGGCCTCTGCACTCATGCCAACCGTTTGAATTTTGTTTTCCAGCTCTTCGAACTCGTTACCACCTTCGTTGATCGCTCCCATTTCTTTCTGGATAGCTTTCATTTGCTCATTCAGGTAGTACTCGCGCTGACTCTTTTCCATTTGCTTCTTAACACGACCACGAATGCGCTTCTCGACCTGAATCAGATCAAGCTCGCCTTCGATAACAGCTAACAACATTTCTGCACGCTGCCCGACATTCAACTCTTCCAGAACATCCTGCTTATCGGCTATTTTGAGTTCCAAATGAGCAGCAACGGTATCGATCAACCTAATAGGGTCAGAAATATTCGTTAACGACGAGACGATTTCAGCAGGAATTTTTTTACTCACCTTACTCAGCTTTTCAAACTGAGACATTAAGGTTTGCACAAGCCCCTGAAACTCAGACTGCTCTGGGTGAGACTCTTCCAGCTCACTCGTTTTTGCTGACAAGAACTCTTCTGAAGCAACCCGATCAACACTGACTCGGTACTCACCTTCGATCAGCACTTTAACCGTACCATCGGGCAGCTTTAACATTTGCAATATATTTGCAACCGTACCAACGGAATATAATTCATCGATTGACGGATCGTCTTCGATGGCAGTTTTTTGTGTGAGTAAGAGAAGCTTCTTGTCAGAAGCCATGGCCGCTTCAAGCGCCATAATAGACTTTTCTCTACCAACGAAAAGAGGAATCACCATATGCGGAAAGACAACGACATCCCTCAAGGGCAACATGGGGATATGGCCTTCCGGCGCAGTTATCACGATATCTTTTTCAACGCTTTCTGATTCCGTGCTTTTATCTTGATCAGACATACAATTCCTCAATCACAAATAGATGCTTTGACTCATAAGTGGGGCTATATTTTTTAAATACAAGACAAACCGGGCGAGAATATTAGAACTTTTCCATATCAGCCAGGTAAAAAAAAACCATGCCCACCTTCATGGACATGGTTTTATCGATTTTAGTCGAACTTAGCTGTCAGGCAAGGCTTTTGCCTGTTCACCATTATCGTAGATCTTGATCGGTTCAGACTCACCATTGATGGTATTTTCATCAATAACAACCTTGCTTATGCCCGACTCGGATGGAATGTGATACATAGTATCGAGTAAAACATTCTCCAAAATCGACCTTAAGCCACGAGCACCAGTCTTTCTTTCCATTGCCTTATTGGCAACAGCACGAAGCGCCTCTTCCCTAAAATCAATTTCAACGCCTTCCATTTCAAAAAGCTTTTGATATTGCTTAGAGAGCGAGTTCTTAGGCTCTGTCAAAATTTGCATTAACGCAGCTTCATCAAGCTCGTTTAGCGTTGCAATCACCGGCAAACGACCAACAAACTCAGGAATCAAACCATACTTAACCAAGTCTTCGGTTTCGACTTCTTTTAGCGTCTCACCAACCTTACGCTCTGCATCCTTACTCTTAACCGATGCACCAAAGCCAATTCCACTCTTCTCAGAACGATCAGCAATAACCTTATCCAGGCCTGCAAAGGCACCGCCACAGATAAACAGCATATTAGTTGTATCAACCTGCAAGAATTCTTGCTGAGGATGCTTACGTCCACCCTGAGGAGGAACCGAAGCAACCGTACCTTCGATCAACTTAAGCAAAGCCTGTTGCACACCTTCACCTGACACATCTCGTGTAATTGAAGGGTTATCAGACTTACGAGAAATCTTGTCGATTTCATCAATATAAACAATTCCGCGCTGCGCTTTCTCTACGTCGTAATCGCACTTTTGCAGAAGCTTCTGAATAATGTTCTCGACGTCTTCACCAACGTAACCGGCTTCTGTCAGCGTGGTTGCATCAGCAATCGTAAATGGAACATTCAATAAGCGCGCTAGCGTCTCGGCCAATAGCGTTTTACCACTACCCGTTGGGCCAATCAGCAAGATATTACTCTTGCCCAGCTCAATATCAGACTTAGCATTGTCGAACTTCAGACGCTTATAATGGTTATAAACAGCAACAGAAAGAACTACTTTAGCTCTCTCCTGCCCAATCACATAGTCGTCAAGCGTTTCTTTAATTTCTTGCGGTACAGGTAGTCTATCACTAGCTTCCTCAGAAGCTGTCTCCTGCACCTCTTCACGAATAATATCGTTACAGAGGTCTACACATTCATCACAGATAAAGACAGATGGGCCTGCAATCAGTTTTCTCACTTCATGCTGACTTTTGCCACAAAAGGAGCAGTAAAGTAATTTACCGTTATCTCCGCCCTTACCGTTTTTTTCATCGGTCATCAGATTTCCTACTTACTGTACAAAGCGCCTCTTCGAACGCCTGCGCGCAATGAAGCGGCTCTTACCGCTGCGCGATATTCATTTAATCGCCTGAGAAGTCCTATTCGAGCAGCTTAAGCTCTATCTTCCCAGGCAAGTGCCCCTCACTACTACTCTGCCGACGGACGCTTTTCAATCACTGAGTCAATTAAACCATATTCTACTGCCTCAGCACCATCCATAAAATTGTCACGATCTGTATCTTGAGCAACTTCTTCGATATCACGGCCTGTATGTTCAGCCATAATTTTATTCAGCTTATCACGAATCGTTAGAATTTCTTTAGTATGAATCTCAATATCAGTCGCCTGCCCCTGATAACCACCTAAAGGTTGGTGAATCATCATTCGCGAATGAGGAAGACAATGACGCTTACCTTGAGCACCACCCGTCAACAACAATGCGCCCATACTACACGCCTGACCAATACATAACGTAGAAACATCCGGCTTGATAAACTGCATTGTGTCATAGATAGACATACCCGCAGTAACTGAGCCACCAGGTGAATTGATGTAGAGGTGAATATCTTTGTCAGGATTCTCAGATTCCAAAAACAACAGCTGAGCAACAACAAGGTTAGCCATGTGATCTTCAACCTGACCAACCATAAAAATAACGCGCTCTTTTAGTAGACGCGAATAGATATCGAAAGATCGCTCTCCTCGTGCAGTTTGCTCTATAACCATTGGCACGAGACCACTATTAGTAATAATGCCTGAGCCTTGTCCCATATTGTCTTGGAAATTCATACGTATCTTTCTTCCTCTGCTTGGCCTGCTACAAGTATTGATGTGTCGACCTAGGTATCTTTTTTTGATATCTACGACAAGTCATATTGAATATGCAGTCTTTATTTTTCGTCGCTTTAAATTAAAAGCAGCCAGTATTTAACTGGCTGTTTAAAGTGTAGCTGAAAAAAATTAGAGATTCAGATTTTCATCCGAATATTTCTTTTTTTTAAGCTTCTTATTGCTGAGCTGCTGCTGGCTTAACCGCATCTTCGTAGGACATCTTAACTTTTTTGCCCTTCGCTTTTGACTTAACTAACTCAACTACTGCGTCTTCTACAATAACTGCTTCAACCTGCGCGCGGTTTTCCTTTTGGTTATAGAACTCTACAACCTCAGCTGGCGTTTCATAAGTACCGGCAATTTCCTGGATCTTGGCATCAACTGCTTCAGCATCTGGCGTAATTTCGTTTTCCTTAACCACTGCCGCAAACAACAAACCAGTTTTAACACGCTGAGTCGCTTGATCTTTAAATAGCTCAGAAGGCAACTGAGAAACATCTAACTGCTGACCACCACCAAACTGCTGCAAGGCCTCTTGCTTCATTCGGTTAATTTCTTCTTCAACCATAGACGCTGGAACGTCGATATCGTTTGCTTCAGACATGCCTTCAACAACTTGCTGCTTCAGCTTATTGCTTACTGCATTTTCAAGCTCACGTTCCATATTCTTAATTACTTCTGCTCTGAAGTCTTCTTCAGTTTTGCAGTCTACGCCGTATTTACCGAAGAACTCTTCATCCATTTCAGGAAGCACAGTATCTTCAACAACTTTAACGTCTACCTCAAACTTAACATCTTTACCTGCCAACTCTTCGTTCGCATAGTCTTCAGGGAAAGTCAGCTCTAAAGTCACTGACTCACCAGCTTTTGAACCGATCAGACCGTCTTCAAAGCCAGCAATCATTTGACCGGCACCCAAAGTGATCTTCTGGTCTTTACCTGTGCCGCCCTGGAACGCTTCACCATCCATATAACCAACGTAATCAAGCGTCAACAAGTCTTTCTTCTTAGACTTACGCTTTACTGACTTAAGTGTGCCATGCTGACGACGAAGCGTATCAATCATGTTCTTGATATCTTTTTCTTTAATTTCAGCAACTGGCGTTTCTAACTTAAGCCCAGACAAGTCAGCCAATTCGATTTCTGGATACACTTCAAAAATCGCAATAAACTCTAGATCCTTACCTTCTTCAACTGTCTTAGGCTCAAAACGAGGATAACCAACCGGGTTAACTTTCTCTTGAGTCAACGCTTGAACGTAAGAGTTACGCATTACTTCGCCAATCACTTCTTGACGTACGCCTTGTCCATAACGCTTTTTAACAACCTTAACTGGCACCTTTCCTGGTCTAAAACCGTTGATACGTGCTGTTTTAGCCGTCTTCTGAAGGCGCTCCTCGACTTCTCGCTCGATCTGATCAGCAGGTACACCAATCGTCATTCGGCGCTCTATGGAAGACGTGGATTCAACAGAAACTTGCATGGACATTCCTCAATTATATATAACGTGTTTGCTCGAAGACCTAACACCACTACCAATCTGCGTACGCGCGCTTAAAGCACCTATATACATGATTGAAAGACAGTCTAGTGATCGAATCGATCTAGACAGTGTATCAGCCATTAAAATTATTGGGGGCGAATATTAAGATCACTACCTGAATATATCAAGCACTTTAATCGGCTTAAGAGTGCTTAATCGATGAAAAACATCAAAAACGCAAAATAATTCACAGGAAAGCGTAATAAACTAGAAAAGATTTATATTCAGATTATTCGTTATATATAAATGTAACCAAGGAAGAGAACAAACAGCAGATATTTTATTGCGGTAAAATACTGCTTTTTTAGAAACACCAAGATTTGACTTGGTGCGAAAGGAGAGACTCGAACTCTCACGCCGCAAGACACTAGAACCTAAATCTAGCGCGTCTACCAATTCCGCCACTTTCGCATCGTCAATTTTTTCGTATTCTAACCAACTTGCAACCCGTTGTAAATCAACAATTTGCAAAAAGTTGGGGTGGACGAAGGGGTTCGAACCCTCGACCGCCGGAATCACAATCCGGAGCTCTACCAACTGAGCTACGCCCACCATTACCTGGCTTCTACCACTTAATAAATGGCGCGCCCGATAGGATTCGAACCTATGGCCTACGGCTTAGAAGGCCGTTGCTCTATCCAGCTGAGCTACGGGCGCTCGAATCCTTTTCTCTAAAAACCCTATTACACAAACAACATGAAACAAGATCTTTAAAATGGTCGGGGTAGAGAGATTCGAACTCCCGACATCCTGCTCCCAAAGCAGGCGCGCTACCAGACTGCGCTATACCCCGATCATACTTAAATCAGCTAACAACTCCTATTCACAAGCACTGCTGCCTGGAACATTCCTCGTTGCCTCTCAAAGATGGCGCGAATAATACAGCCGGTTTTTTCGATCGTCAACAAATTTTAAAGCGAATTTTAGAAATTCTTTTAAAAAAGCAATTTATAAGCTTTTTATTCATAAAGGGTCATGAGAAAATGCCGCCATTCAAAATTCAGGGTTAGAGAGATCAAACATGACCGCAGCACTAATTGATG
This sequence comes from Oleiphilus sp. HI0043, assembly GCF_001634935.1. NCBI lineage: Bacteria > Pseudomonadati > Pseudomonadota > Gammaproteobacteria > Oceanospirillales > Oleiphilaceae > Oleiphilus > Oleiphilus sp. HI0043. The sequence continues at coordinate 12,854 of NZ_LWEY01001932.1, forward strand.
GAAAGAAAATCTCGCAAGAGGTAAAGGCTAAAGTGGCCGAAGGCGTAAAAGAAAGAGTCGCCCAAGGTAAGCGCCCTCCCGGGCTTGTGGTTATATTGGTAGGTGCTGACCCAGCATCTGAAGTGTACGTTCGAAACAAAACTAACTCTTGCGAACAAGTCGGCTTCAAATCCGAAACGCTGACACTTCCTACTGAAACAAGTCAGGAAGAGCTAGAAAGCCTTATTGACAAATATAATGCCGACGAAACAATCGACGGCATACTGGTTCAGCTCCCTCTGCCTGAACACCTAGACAGCGATCCTTTACTAGAACGTATACGCCCAGATAAAGATGTAGATGGCTTCCACCCTTTTAATATTGGCCGCCTTGCACAAAGAATGCCCCTACTCCGCTCCTGCACCCCAAAAGGCATAATGACTTTATTGGAAACAACAGGACAAACAATCAGAGGCAAAGATGCCGTTATCGTCGGCGCTTCTAATATCGTTGGTCGACCGATGGGCCTTGAGCTATTACTAGCTGGCTGCACTGTCACGACCACTCACCGCTTCACCAAAAACCTGCCCGAGAAGATATCTCAGGCCGACATCGTAGTCGTTGCCGCCGGCAAACCTGGCTTAGTAAAAGGTGAATGGATTAAGCCTGGCGCAATTGTTATCGACGTGGGTATTAACCGTTTGGACGATGGCCGCTTGGTGGGTGATATTGAATTTGATGTCGCGCAAGAGCGCGCTGGCTGGATTACACCTGTTCCTGGCGGTGTAGGCCCCATGACAGTTGCAACGCTGATGGAAAATACGCTTTATGCAGCGAATGAGCTGCATAGCTAAGTTGAAGCAAGCCTGTAGGAAGAGGTCTCCGTACCTCCCTGGCGGACTGGCACAAAGTTTCTATGAAGCACCGCATTAGCGAGAGGTAGAACCCTCTGCCTACAAAAGAATATATACCAAACTCCACGTAGGCGGGGCCTCCGGCCGCGCGAACGAAACCGCTAGGCTATCTGATACACCGTGGAAAGACTTGCGCCCCGAGACGGGCCGCCTACAACTACAAACGCGCTATCTCGACAGTCACTTGTAGGCAGATGTCTCCGTGCCTCGCTGGCGGACTGGCACAAAGTTTCTATGAAGCACCGCATTAGCGAGGGGTAGAACCCTCTGCCTACGATTGAGTTTATTAGTGATTAAGAGCGGCGCCAGCTGGTACCATCTTTACTATCATCTAAGGTAATGCCCTGCTCTAACAACAGATCACGAATTCGGTCAGACTCCGCCCACTCTTTATTCGCACGTGCTTCTGTTCTTGCCACAACTAAAGTATCTATCTCATCATTTGATAAACCATCAGCCGAAGCTGCGCCTTTAAAGTAATCTTCAGGGTCTAATTGAAGAATACCCAAAGCTTCACCTAAAGAACGAAGCGTACTAGCCAAGGCCGCAACATTGTCACCTTCATCAGTACGTGCAACATTTAGCTCTCGAACCAAGTCAAACATCACGGCCAATGCTTCAGGCGTATTAAAGTCATCATCCATCGCTGTTTTAAAGCGCTCAAGATAAGACTCAACGCGCGCTTCAGAACTTAGCTCTGCCTCGCTCAAACCACGTAAAGACTGATATAAACGATCCAAGGTTGCTTGCGCTTCAACCAGGTTATCTTCGGAATAATCAACCTGACTACGATAGTGGCTAGACACTAGGAAGTAACGAATCACTTCAGCCGGATACTTTTCCAAGACTTCGCGAATGGTGAAGAAGTTACCCAAAGATTTAGACATCTTTTCTTTGTTTACACGAACAGCGCCTGCATGCATCCAGTAGTTCACATACTTCTGACCGGTTGCACCTTCAGACTGGGCAATTTCATTTTCATGATGTGGGAATTTTAAGTCTGGCCCGCCCCCATGAATATCAAAGGTATCACCCAAACAGCAAGTCGACATGGCTGAGCATTCAATATGCCAGCCAGGGCGACCATTCCCCCACGGGGATTCCCAGCTAGCCTCGCCTTCTTTTGCCGCTTTCCACAAAACAAAATCCAGTGGATTACGCTTATGCTTTTCAACATCGATACGCGCACCCGCCAACAGCTCTTCGGTATTACGCTTGCTTAGCTTACCGTAGGTTTCAAACTTATCGATCGCATAATAGACATCGCCATTGTCGGCAGCATAAGCATGCTCGTTGTCGATCAGACGTTGAATCATATCGATAATTTCCTGGATATGCGCCGTCGCTCTCGGCTCCTGGTCTGGAGACTTCACCGACAACGCCGCTTCATCCTCATGCATCGCATCGATAAAGCGCTGCGTTAAAGCATCGTAGGCCTCTCCATTCTCCGCCGCTCGGGCGAAGATCTTGTCATCTACATCGGTGATATTTCGGATATACGTAACGTCGTAGCCAGAGTGGCGCAAGTAACGCGTAATCACGTCAAAGCTGACCAGCACGCGAGCATGACCGATATGGCAATAGTCATACACCGTCATCCCACAGACATACATTTTGACTTTGTTTTCTTCAAGCGGCTTAAATACTTCTTTCTCTGCAGATAGCGTATTATAAATTTTCAATGACATATTCTTTACTCCATCTACTCTTACTTATTTGCTTGCCCAATTATCTTTTAAACCAATTGTGCGATTGAATACGACCTTACCTTCACTAGGCTTATGGTCATATCGATCGGCAACAAAGTAGCCTTCTCGCTCAAATTGGAAATTCGCCTCAGGCTCCGCTTTTGCTGCATCAGGCTCAAGGTAAGCCTTAATCACACTAAAGCTTTCAGGGTTAACATGCGTCATAAAATCTTCTTCACCCGCATCTGGGTTAGCATGATTGAAAAGACGGTCATATAAACGCACTTCCGCCTCGACACTCTGCTCAGCAGATACCCAGTGAATAACACCGCGAGGCTTAATTCCTTCGATATTATTGCCTACCGAGTCAGCAACCAAGCTAGCTTTCACTTCAACAATTTCACCCTGCTCATTCTTAACACTTTCTTCGGCCTTGATAATGTAGGCACCACGCAAGCGAACATAATCCCCTAAGACTAAGCGCTTGAACTTCTTACGCGACAAGGTTTGATCTTCAGTGTAATCACTCTTCTCGATGTAGAGTGTTTCAGTAAATGGCAGACTGCGACTCCCTAACTCCGGCTTACTAGGGTGACAGGCAGCATTCAGCAATTCGTCAGCACCCTGGGCGTTATTATCAGCCATGTTAGATATCGTCACCTTAATAGGGTTCATCACACACATGGCGCGCGCAGCATTGTCGTTTAAATCATCACGAATCGCTCGCTCAAGAATCGCCACGTCAATATCACTATTGTTCTTGCTTGAAACAGGGATCATATCGCAGAAGCTTTTTAGCGCAGTGGGCGTAAAGCCACGACGACGCATACCTGATACCGTTGGCATACGCGGGTCATCCCAACCTGAAACGACACTGTCATCCACCAACTTCTTAAGCTTACGTTTACTGGTAACGGTATAGTTCAAGTTCAAACGACCAAATTCGTACTGGCGAGGCTTACTCGGAACAGGTAGGTTTTCCGTAAACCACTCATATAAAGGCCGGTGAGCCTGAAACTCCAAGGTACAAATTGAGTGCGTCACACCTTCAATGGCATCTTCCTGCCCATGAGCAAAATCATAACTCGGATAAATACACCACTTATCACCCGTTTGATGATGAGAAGCCTTACGGATACGATAAAGAATCGGGTCACGCAAATTCATATTTGGTGAGGCCATATCGATCTTGGCGCGTAAAACACAAGCGCCTTCATCGTACTCACCGGCACGCATCTTCTCGAACTCAGCTAAATTCTCTTCAACTGTACGCTCTCGATAAGGACTTTCTTTACCAGGAGACGTCGCCCAACCACGATACTCTTTGGCTTCGGCAGGGGAAAGGTGACAAACATAAGCCAATTTTTGATTGATGAGATGCAAAGCCCAGTCATAAAACTTGTCGAAGTAGTTAGAAGCATAACGCACCTCACCCGACCAGTCGTAGCCTAACCACTTAACATCTTCCTGAATCGCATCAATATAGGCCTGCTCTTCTTTTTCAGGGTTGGTGTCATCAAAACGAAGGTTACACTCACCGCCATACTCTTTCGCTAAACCAAAGTTCAACCAAATAGAACGAGCGTGACCAATGTGTAAAAAGCCATTCGGCTCAGGAGGAAAACGCGTAACAACCTTGCCGCCATGCTTGTTATCGGCAATGTCCTGCTCGATAGCCTGCTGTAAAAAGTGCTTAACTTCGGTGTCTTTTTCAGGAGTGTTTTGTTCTGACATGCTGGGTGATAATCCGACGAAAAATAAAACCCGACATTATATAGAAATCGATACTAATAGAAAGTAATCAACGGGGTCAGACTCGATTGAAATTCAATCGAGTCTGACCCCGTTGATTCCAGAGTGGCGTTTTAGCTATTTCACTGTCGCGCCCTTTGGGCAATGCTTATCAATCTTGTTCATAAACCTAAATAAGGTCGGAATGTTATTGGCTACAATCGGAACCCCTGTCGTCAACAAAGACACCGACACATCACGCACCGGGTCGGCCCAGCATAGTTTATTGATCAAACCAATATGTCCAAATGATTGAGCGCTGTGTTTACCCCACATACCGAAGGGCTCACCGCCCAACATTAAGCCAGCACTGTAGCGCATAGGCAGCATAAGTGTTTGATCAAATTGGATACTGGAATATTCCTGAGTAAAGCGCTTAACCGTCATTGGGTGGCATACGCGGTTGCCTTCCCATACACCGTTATTCAACAGCATTTGGAAGAAGCGGCCTATCTCTTCTGCGGTTCCCATAATATTGCCAGCAGGAATAACCGCCTTTTTAAAACGTGGGTCATTAGTTACACTTTCAACCATATCAAGCGATCCACCCAATGCCCGCTCAATTAAAGCCGAAATAGGATAGAAAGGCCTAACGCCTGTCGCGTGATTATCGGCCACCCGATCAGCATAGCGCTCTTCCACACCATAGCGGAAATACTTCATGCCCATCGGTTTTCTGACACGCTCATCCAAGAAGTCTTGAATACTTTTTCCGGTAACCTGCCTAACCACACGTTCAAGAATATAGCCACCCGTCAAGGCGTGGTATGCCAACCGGTTGCCTTTTGAAGACTGAGGCTTGGTCTCACACAAGATGCGCCAGATTTCATCGTTATCCCACAAGACTTCAGGGGGAACACCTTTCGGTAATCCAGGAACACCCGCTCTGTGGGACAAGACCTCGTGAATCGTGACATTCTTTTTGCCATTCTTACCAAACTCCGGTGCATAGAAGCTAATAGGATCATGCAGATGAACGAGTTTATCTTCAGAAAGCAGGTGCATCAAAAAAGCCGTAACTGCCTTAGAAGCGGAAAACAAACAGACAGGAGTATTAGGACGCATAAGAACACGAGCATCACCTTCTTGTGCGTCAGGACCATTACCAACCGCATGACCAATCGCACGATCAAGTATTACTTTTCCTCGTCGGCGCATACTAATTGAAACGCCTGGGTACAACGCAGTGCTATAAATATCCTCCACCGATTTCCAAATCGCCTCAACGCCTTCTCTGGTCATACCAACTGATTCTGGGTCAGCCTCGTTAACACAATCGGAGGTAATCACAGAAGAAAGCGACGAGGGCATATCAATGGTATGACTCACCTTTTGTCGAATCTGCTTATGTACCCCTTTATAGAGAGAGGCTTTTTTAAAGATATTCCCTGCATCGGTACTCATATTCATTCCACTACTCATTGTGCACCCTATTCTTTTATATTCTGCCTAAACGATAAAGCGATTAATAAATTAGAGCAATAACTCAGATCAATTTTGTCATTAATAATTGAGTATTTTTTCAGTTTTTTAACTATCACCGAAGCCATAGCGATTCAAAGCCAATTTATATACAATGCGCCTGAACAAGTTCTTCTACATTATCAACAGGAAAGCCAAGACTCATGATCTTATTAAAAACCAACCACGGTGATATCACACTTAAGTTAGATTTCGAAAAAGCGCCAGTGACTGCTAAAAACTTCGAGCAGTATGTTAAAGAAGGTTTTTACAACGGTGTTATCTTCCACCGAGTGATCAGTAACTTCATGATTCAAGGTGGTGGTTTTGAGCCAGGCATGAACCAGAAAACTACCCGTGAAACTATCAAGAACGAAGCAAACAATGGTCTAAGCAACAAGAACTACACCGTTGCCATGGCTCGTACTATGGACCCTCACTCAGCGTCTGCACAGTTCTTTATCAATGTTAAAGACAACACGTTCCTAGACTATACGGCTGAAACAATGGAAGGCTGGGGTTATGCAGTATTTGGTGAAGTCGTTGAAGGTCAAGACGTTGTCGATAAGATCAAAGGCGTTAAGACCACGACTAAAGCTGGCCACCAAGACGTGCCAGTTGAAGACGTGATCATTGAAGAAGCTAGCGTTCTTGAAGGTGAAGCAGCTGAAGATGGTGAATAAGACCTCGTCATGAGCACTTATTTTATTTCAGATCTGCATCTGGAAGAGTCACGCCCTGATATTATCAGGGCTTTCTTTTTATTCCTCGACTCTATTCAAAACGATGCTGACAAGCTCTATATTCTTGGTGATTTCTTCGAAAGTTGGATTGGTGACGATGAAAACACCGAACTTCAGCTTGAAGTAAAACAGCGCCTCAAAGCCCTCAGTGAGCAAGGTTGCCAACTTTTCTTTATGCACGGTAATCGTGACTTTTTAGTAGGCGATGTTTTCGCACAAGAAACTGGCGCCACCCTACTTGATGATCCATGTGTTATCGACGTAGCAGGCGAACCAACACTGCTTATGCATGGCGATAGCCTCTGTACTGCTGATACCGGCTACATGAAATTCAGAGCAACCATTCGTAACCCCGCTTTCTTGGCTCCCTTCTTAAAGCGCCCGATTGAAGAGCGAAAAATCACAGCTCAGCAACTTCGAGCAATGAGCCAAGCGAATAACCAGGATAAAAGCACAGAGATCATGGACGTAACGCCTGAAGAGGTGATTCGTGAACTTGAAGCACATAAGGTTCAACACATGATACACGGGCATACTCATCGCCCAATGATTCACGAAGTCGAAGCAAACGGCTTACCAGCTGTACGAATCGTATTAGGTGACTGGGACAAGCATGTTTGGTATCTGAAAGTCGATCAAGATGGCGAACATCACTTTAAAAACTATCTTCTCGAAGAACAAAACCCGAATATATAAACAATGAGCAAACACCCTCACTTTGACTCCATTATTATTGGCGGGGGTGCCTCAGGTTTAATGTGCGCACTAACAGCCGGTCAACTTGGCAAGCGCGTTTTGGTTCTCGACAGCAGCAATAAAGTCGGCAAGAAAATATTGATGTCTGGCGGCGGCCGCTGCAACTTTACCAACTACTATGTAGAGCCCAGCAACTATCTTTGCAGCAACCCTCACTTTGTAAAATCTGCCCTTGCGCGCTACACCCAATGGGACTTCATCGGCCTGGTCGATAAACATAGCATCCCTTATCATGAACGCTCTCATGGCGAGCTGTTCTGCGATAATTCAGCAAAAGATATTCTGAAGATGCTACTCGATGAGTGCAGCGACGCCGGTGTCGAGATCAAAACCAAATGCCAGGTGGAGTTTATCGAAACCCTAGACGAAAGTGATGAGCAGCGCTATATACTTCGCTCTAACGCCGGTGTTTTCACCTGCCGTTCCTTGGTGATCGCAACCGGTGGCCTATCCATTCCTACACTAGGTTCAAGCGGCTTTGGCTACGATATTGCCGAACAATTTAACCTGCCTCTCAAAGAACGTTCAGCGGGATTAGTCCCTTTCATTTTCACCGATCAAACCAAAGCGCTTACTGAACGCTTATCAGGGTTAGCGGTTGACGTGACAATGGAAACCAACGGCACCACATTTCGAGAGAACATGCTGTTCACTCATCGCGGCATTAGCGGCCCTGTTGCCCTACAATGCTCCAACTATTGGAAGCAAGGCGACCTTATTCATATCAACCTGTTACCTGATCTAGATGTTGAAGCCACACTACTTGAATTCAAGTCATCGAAGCCAAAATCTCTTCTCAGGAATATATTGTCTGAACATTTCTCCAAAGCCTTTTGTTTAGAACTACAAGCTCTATTTTGGAAAGCTGAAGCAGAAAAACCGATGGGCGAATTTACCGACAGCACCATTAGATCGATTGCCACTCACCTAAACAACTGGACACTAAAACCCGCCGGAACAGAAGGCTACCGGACCGCTGAAGTCACCTTGGGCGGTGTCGACACCGATGTTATTGCTTCCAAAACAATGGAGTGTAAAACCCAGCCAGGCTTATATTTTATCGGTGAAGTGCTTGATGTCACTGGCTGGCTAGGCGGATTTAATTTTCAGTGGGCCTGGGCTTCTGGTGTTGCTGCGGGTGAGAGTGTTTAGCTTGTACCGAGTGAATTAAAACGAAGACATGCTGAATAAAACGAAGACAAAAGTTGGCGGACTTTCAGCCGAAAAATCACATATCCAATTGTTTTATATATAAATAGCTAATATTTAGCTTTGTCTTCGTTTTTTAGTTAAACGTTTGCAATTCCCTTTCTCGATAAGATTTCATCGACCATTCCTGAATATTCGCATGCAGTTTCAGTCATTGATAATAGCTGTTTGCGCAACAATTCCTTTAGCATCTCATTTTCTTCCTGCATATAACGCTCGTACAAATTGCTTACTTCTTCAATCTTCTCCATTTTATTCAAAATTAAAGGCAAACGATTTCTTGAGTTTAACTCCAAAATGCGAATCGATATTTCTGCACAACTGCTTCCAGATAACCAACAAACAATAGGCCCATGCTGCTACTCCGGCAGGAGTTCGATGACGCGGTTCATTCTAGATTCCAACGAACCGCCTAAGATTTCAAATGCAACGTTGCACTTCGTTAGCTCTTCTAAATACCAGCTGTGCTGCCAGAACCTGAAGTCTTCATCTTTTCTGGTGCCGTCTTGGACCAATGGAAAGTCTGGCTCACATAAAAATACATGATGGTATGGGCGTTCAGCGAAAGCGCTTATTATATTACAGCGCTGCTTAAAAAGTGCATGTGAATAG
>NZ_LWEY01001933.1:0-908 GCF_001634935.1 Oleiphilus sp. HI0043
AGCTCCTCCGGTGCACATTGCAATTATGGGCCTGGAAAAAGTTATTCCAAGCCTGAGAGAACTACCAACACTACAACGCCTTCTCACTCGTTCCGCAACCGGCCAACATATCACCAGCTACCTCAACTTGATTAGCAGCCCGCGTCAAGCAGGAGAACTTGACGGCCCCGAGGAAGTTCACTTAATTATTCTCGACAATGGCCGCTCACTCATCCAACAAGATCCGGAGCTGAAAACCACTCTCGCTTGTATTCGCTGTGGTGCATGCATGAATCACTGCCCGGTCTATACCAAAATAGGCGGACATGCTTACGGCACAACCTACCCCGGCCCTATTGGGCAGGTTGTTATGCCTCAACTTAAGGGTATGGCAAGTCATGGGGAGCTTCTAAATGCCTGCTCCCTTAATGGCGCCTGCGGGGAAGCCTGCCCAGTAGATATTAAACTGCCTCAACTTATCCGTAGTTTGAGAAACAAACAACAAGCTACTGGCTCGACGCTAAAGGTAGAATCGTGGATCTGGCGTTTGTGGAAAGTGATCCATACCCACCCCAAACTCTATCGCCTAGTCACCAAGCTCATGGGCGCCTTACCTTTCATCAGCACTTGCTACCCAAAAGCATGGCGCAATACCCGAACACCGGCTCGCCCAAGTGCACGTACCCTTCACGAGAGGCTAAAGCATAGCCATCAAAAATTTGATGGACAAAGCAAGGAGCCACGCCAATGAACCAAGCTAAACTGAACATACTCTCACGCCTAAAACGCTCCAAGGGTTTTAAAGCACCAGAACGCGAGGGTTTGCCTAGCTCCCATAGAAGTCGTAGTGGTATTGTTCAAGCTGAAGATTTGCTTAGGCAGCTGATCTCAAAACTAGAAGAAAATCACGCAGAAGTACATCGAGTTAG
>NZ_LWEY01001934.1:0-966 GCF_001634935.1 Oleiphilus sp. HI0043
CAAGCTCAAACACCCGTTCTTCTTTTTCGTCATCACTATAAGTCTTATATAGACGCCAGCCTATACTCAGGTGAGTATCGACCCTCTCTTCCTCACCCAAAGACTCATACGCTGCTTGCAACATCCGATCATGAAGGAATTTACACGATGGGATAAAACTATGAATTGCGGTTTCATGGCTCCGCAATGAATAATACTGGCTAAGTAATTTTTGGGGTACCAATACACTTTCGCCGTACTCCCCTTGCAGTGTTTGCTGAAAGCCGCCGATTACAGCTAAAAACCAATCGCCCCCCTCCTGAACAAGCAAGCCTTCTTTTAATGCCAGCCACAAAGATTCAGCAACTTCCTCCATGGGTAAGTCACTGGCAACAGCCAATGTTTCCAAATCAAATCTGGTACCCACACATGCAGCTTTTTGGAGGAGCTTTTGGGTTTTAATCGGTAGCTCAGACATGCGTTCAAGCATGAGCTCGACAACATTATCAGTTATCGACTCTAATTTTATAGTCTCCAAATCCCAAGTCCAATAGTGCTCTGAAATATCAAACGTTACGAGACCTTTCCTATCAAGCGCTTTAAGGAACTCTATCGAGAAAAAAGGGTTGCCTCCTGTTTTTGAAACAACAAGATCTGCCAGCTCTTGAACATCGGCTTGGGTACGCTGAAAAGTATCCATAATTAGCAAACGTAACTGGCCTTTTTTCAGCGGTTTTAGTTTTATATGTTGCGCCTCAAACTTTCGAGCGGCAACTTTGTTTAACATGCTTTGAGCCGGGTGCTGGCTATCAACTTCATTATCTCGATAAGCAAGTAATATAAGAAGGCGACAACCAGGTTCACTGAGCAACTCCGGTATCAGATGCAAAGTTCCGCGGTCTGCCCATTGAATGTCATCAATAAAGATAACCCAGGGCTTATCTTCTGTAATGGTTTTAATGAAAGCCTGAAAAACTAGCACGAAAC
>NZ_LWEY01001935.1:0-458 GCF_001634935.1 Oleiphilus sp. HI0043
TATAGGAGCATCGCGATGTCATTTGACCACCGTAAATATCAGGCTTTTCCTCGTATAGAGTTGCCCTCGCGCCAGTGGCCTAATCAGCATATTGAGCGTGCGCCGATTTGGTCAAGTGTCGATCTTCGGGATGGAAACCAAGCCTTGATAGAACCCATGTCAGTTGAGCAGAAAAAACGCTTGTTCAAGTTGCTGGTCAAGGTAGGGTTTAAGGAAATTGAAGTCGGCTTTCCAGCGGCATCGCAGCCTGATTTTGACTTTGTTCGTTGGGTGATTGAAGAGCAACAGGTCCCGGATGATGTAACTTTGCAGGTTTTGACCCAGGCACGGCCCGAGTTAATCGAGAGGACATTTGAGTCTTTGAAAGGTGCGCGTAGAGCGATTGTTCACGTTTATAACTCCACTTCTACGGTACAGCGGGAGCAGGTTTTCAAGCTTGGAAAGCAAGGTATTATTGA
>NZ_LWEY01001936.1:0-1710 GCF_001634935.1 Oleiphilus sp. HI0043
CTTTTCAACCACTTTTCGATAGTCATCTACCCAACCAATCGCACCGAATGACAGTGTCACGAATAGTGTAATCCAGACATATTTGTTACCCAGATTTCCCCAGATCAAAGTACTAATCGCCACAGCAACAATGATTAGAGTACCGCCCATCGTTGGCGTACCCGCTTTGCTTAAGTGAGACTGAGGACCATCGTCCCTTACAGACTGACCAATTTGATAATGGCTCAACTTCTTGATCATCATCGGGCCAACCCATAAGGAAATCATCAGGGCAGTTAAAACCCCTAGGATTCCTCGCAAGGTTAAATACTGAAACACCGACAAGAACCCAAATGTTTCAGATAAAACGGATGACAACCAATACAGCATTAGTGAACTCTTCTCTTAATTAAATTTACAACTTCATCCATTGCTGCGCTTCTGGACCCTTTGATCATCACGATCTTATTTTTGTGCTGATCTTTCACTAGGTGCTCTGCAAGCAAGGCTTTGTCTTCAAAAACCAATGCATTCTCACCAATACTTTCACTCATCTGTTTTGCGTATTGCCCTATCAAGCAAAACTCTTCGATTCCTAATTCAAGCGCATAAGTCGCTACATCTATATGCGCGTCATGCGCATGCGCACCAAGTTCAGCCATTTCACCCAGCACGGCAATTCGATACCCCGCCTGCATAGACAAGACATTAAGGGCTGCTTTCATCGAAGCCGGATTTGCGTTGTAACTGTCGTCTAATAAAGTGATGTCATTAATGAAAGCTGTGTTCATACGCCCTTCTGTCGACTCAACCTTTGCCAAGCCTTTTGCTACACCTTCCAAGTCGCATCCAACAGCAATTGCAGCAGTCGCTGCTGCGAGAGCATTTTGGATTTGATGCAAACCTGGCACAGGCAAACCAACCCTTACGCTCTCTTCGTGATAATTCAATGTAAAGCAGCTTCCTTCGGCTTCACATTCAACATCACTTGCAAAGACATCCGCATTTTCACTTTCCTGTGAGAAAGACAAACTTTGCCTTCCTCCCAAGCGCTCTAACCAAGTCATATAGGCTGGGTCATCGAAGTTTATTATTCCAACGCCGTCAGCGCTTAAGGAGTCATAAATTTCTCCTTTGCCTTCGACGATCGCTTCGTAATCACCAAATACTTCAATGTGAGCGCTGCCAGCATTCAAAACCATTGCAACATCTGGTCGGGCCATATTGCTTAGATAGGCAATATCACCTTTCGCTCTCGCTCCCATTTCCACAACTGAAAACTGGTGTTCAGCATTTATGTCTAACAAAGTTAACGGCACACCCACTTCGTTATTGAAATTACCCTTCGTTGCCGCGGTCTTGCCGTATTCTGATAAAACAGCTTTCAACATATTCTTAGTACTGGTTTTGCCTGCTGACCCCGTCAAACCAACTAACTTTCCGCAAAACCTCTGTCGATTAAGTGAAGCAATTGAAGCAAGCGCTTTGTCAGTATCGTTAACTTGTAAATATGAAATCTGTTTGGCTGTCATCCCCTCATCTTCGATATACTGCGATACACTTGCTAAATCTTGTTCGCCAATAACACCTGCACAGCCCTTTCGCAGCGCATCAACAATAAATTCATGCCCATCAAATCTTTCGCCCTTTAAGGCCAAGTAAACATCACCTTCGTTAACGGTACGTGAATCAATAGATAGGCAAGTAAAGCCCGTATCATCACCCAATAAA
>NZ_LWEY01001937.1:0-795 GCF_001634935.1 Oleiphilus sp. HI0043
TGAAGCGTTTGGTAACCGCGCTGGGCTTTCCGGCTGGGGGCTTCAAGGCTGAGTTAAAGGATTTGATTGAGCTGGATCATCCAGCTATCGTGCCAATACATTACGCAGGCTTTAAGCATTTCGTGGTTGTTAAGACAATCAAGGATGGGCGTGTTTTTATTGCTGACCCTTCCAAAGGAAATATAACCTTTACTCTCGAACGCTTTAAAGAAAAGTGGGATCAAAATGTATTGTTCGTTATCTTTCCAGGGAATACAAAACCAATTGATGGGCTTGAGTTAAGAGAAGAAGACTTACGCTTTATTGATGATCAGACATTGTCTTTGCAGGCTTTTGATTATACTCCGGACTACAAAGATAATTTGCGGTATTTATTGAATAACGAGATAGAGCGCCGTAAAAACCAGACAGATGAGTTTGGGAATACTACTTTCGATAATGGTACGAAGTTTTTACATTATCGTCGAAACTAGTTTTTGAATAAGTATATGTCGTGTAAGAAATGTGAGCAGCATTGCTCGTATTAGGAAAGTGGTTAGTTGTTACTGCGTGTAAGAGTCACTGACACAAACTATAAAGATAGAAGGAATAGGTAATGAACTCTTGGGTCATTAGATGCGTGCTACTGGCATCAACCGTGCTGTTTGTTTCGGATATTAGTGCTGAAGAAAGTAATGTTGATAAGGCGCGAGATGCCTTAGCCAGACAGTCAGATGATGAGGACTCTACCAAGCAATTGGAAGAGGTTTTCCAGGCGGCTGAGAAAAACTATTCCTTGCTCAAAGCGGGTGGAAA
>NZ_LWEY01001938.1:0-518 GCF_001634935.1 Oleiphilus sp. HI0043
ATAAGTGCTCAATCACATCGCCACCCAAACCTATCCTCTGCAAACCAAAGACTTCTTTTCTCAGTAAATCATAGAATGCCTCAAAAACTGGAGCGCCTATAGAGTCCAGGTCATAACGGTGATCCCATTGCTTAAGCATCTGATAGAGTTCACCTGTTTCACCATTTGATTCCAGCAGCGGCAATAGAATATCTAGAAACAACCCTGCTTGCTTTGAATAAACGTCCATCTGCAGAGCTTTCATTGATTCGATATCGTGCGTTTTATGGCTCGCCAATACCTCTTCAATTCTACTCGCTCGGTAATCCCCCATCGGCATATTAATTGGATCAACACGCCCCAGGTGGTTTAGATCCTGATTCGCCGTGACTAAATAGCCATTTTCGGGATTATAGGCACAAGGCAAGTCTTCTATATCCACCAGACCCTGCCAATCATTGTTTGAATCACAGCCCGATATTGGCACAAACCCATTCCAACCAGCACAGCGCTTAGGCATTAGACCCGACATCTGATAA
>NZ_LWEY01001939.1:0-674 GCF_001634935.1 Oleiphilus sp. HI0043
AATGGGAATGGCTGATATTGCTGAAGTGTTATGGAACGGCCACTTACAGCATACCCCTCAGAACCCGTCTTGGCCAAATCGCGATCGATTTATATTGTCCAACGGCCACGGTTCAATGCTTATCTATTCTTTGCTGCACTTAAGCGGTTATGATCTGGGTATTGAAGATCTTAAAAACTTCCGACAGCTACATTCTAAAACGCCAGGTCACCCTGAATACGGATACACACCCGGAGTTGAAACTACCACTGGCCCTCTTGGTCAAGGTATTTCTAATGCGGTGGGTATGGCGATAGCCGAAAAGTCACTTGCTGCGCAATTTAACCGTGAAGGTCATAATATCGTTGATCATTACACCTATACATTTGCTGGTGATGGCTGTTTGATGGAAGGTATTTCCCACGAAGTGTGTTCTTTAGCAGGTACGCTTGGCTTGGGTAAATTGGTACTTTTTTATGATGATAACGGCATTTCAATAGACGGTGAAGTCGAAGGTTGGTTCTCTGACGATACACCTAAGCGCTTCGAGTCTTATAACTGGCAAGTTATTCCTAATGTAGATGGTCATGATGCTGATGCCATCGAGGCGGCCATTAAAGAAGCTAAAAGTAATACTACTCAGCCAACTATTATTTGCTGTAAAACAGTAATAGGTTTTGGTTCGCCAAATAAAG
>NZ_LWEY01001940.1:0-622 GCF_001634935.1 Oleiphilus sp. HI0043
GAAATAATGTAAATTCCGTCACGGGTATGCCAGATTTCGTTGCCACGAACCTCGGTATTGGTCGCAACGGATAGATGAATACCATTGCCTCGGTCGGTTGAGCGCATCTGCTCGTTACCGCTTATTTTATTGTTGATAATTTTTGCACCATCGCATTTATCTAACCAAATACCGCTAGTATCACCATGAAGCAGGTTATTCTTGATGGTTGTATTTTGTGCCGATTTTTCAATAAAGATGCCGGCATTCATTGCCGTTAAATCATCGCCCCAGTTTTCTATTGTCAGATTTTCAATGGTGACATGTGGAGCTTTTATTCGAATCCCGTCATGCATGCCTTGGGCGTTGATGATAGCGCCCTTTTCACCTTGAATAGTGAGACTCTGTCGAATAACAAAGTTACCGGCGTAAACACCGGGAGAGAGGACTATCGTATCGCCTCGAGAGGCATTATCGAGAACAGCTTGTAGGTCTAGCTGAGAATTAATCCTTATCTCTTGAGCATAGGCTGAAGAGGATAAAAGAGATGCCACCACTATCAGACAGGTACAGAGGCACAGCATAAGGATATACGCACTGTGCTTCTGTTTGTTCTGCTGTGTTTCCAGCAGTATTCGAGATG
>NZ_LWEY01001941.1:0-755 GCF_001634935.1 Oleiphilus sp. HI0043
ACAGCAATGGAGGTAAGGCAATAGGTCTTACAGGGAAGGATGCAAACCTGATCAAGGCAACTAAACTTCATGTCGATAAAATAACTCCAGAAGTTGATCGACCAGAAATTATAGATTACGGTCATGTTGGTCAGGTCAAGTCGGTCGATACCTCGGTTATTGATATGATGACCAAAAGTGATGTGATACCCGTTATTGCACCGATCGGAGTCGGTGAAGATGGGATGTCTTATAATATCAATGCTGACTTGGTTGCTGGAAAAGTAGCTGAGGCGGTAGCAGCAGAAAAACTTATTCTACTGACAAATATTTCTGGTCTGCAGGATAAATCGGGAGAGGTGTTAACAGGTTTATCAACTGCTCAGGTCGATGAGTTGATTGCTGATGGAACGATATACGGCGGTATGTTGCCGAAAATTAAGTGCGCTTTAGAGGCTGTGAAAAACGGAGTAAAGAGTTCGCACATTATTGACGGTCGAGTTAGCCACTCAACACTTTTGGAAATCTTTACAGATGAAGGTGTTGGAACGCTGATTACTAATGACTAGTACTTAGTGTGCTGAGCGGTCAGTAATTATGGCCGCTTGATTGTTTTAAATAAGCGTACTTGATGACTCTTTGCTGTCAGAACCTACATTTGAACCGCCCACAACTTTATTCTTTCCTGAACGTTTTGCCTCGTGCATGAACTTATCAGCTTTACGAATTAGCTGCTCTGCACTCTCTCCATACTTGTATACGGCGACACCGATCGA
>NZ_LWEY01001942.1:0-1137 GCF_001634935.1 Oleiphilus sp. HI0043
GTTGCGAATCTTTAGCGATATATAAACAAAAGCCTTCTATCTCATTAAGTAACTCGTAAAGTGTCGCCGCGCTAGCACCTTGAGGAATGGAGCCCCAGTATTTATGGTCAGCGGGCACTGAAGGAATAAGCGTTGACGAAATAGAAGAGACATTCATGCTAAGTTACTGTTCTCGAATTGGCGGCAGAAATAAGGGGCGAATAATAGCTTTGATCGAGGAATATTGCACCCCGATATAAGCCCTTAGCAAACGAGATACAAAAATCTTTGCTTTGGTTTAACGAAAGCGCTTTCTTTGTGGCATAATTCGCGCCGCTATTAATAGATAGCTGAACCATGACCCAGATCTTGAGGCAATACCTTGTTAGTTACCGCGAATATTACAATGCAGTTTGGCGCAAAGCCGTTATTTGAAAACGTTTCAGTTAAGTTTGGTGAGGGCAACCGCTATGGCCTAATTGGTGCCAATGGCTGCGGTAAGTCAACCTTTATGAAAATATTGGGCGGTGACTTAGAGCCTACCTCGGGGAATGTCTCTAAAGACCCTAATGAACGAATTGGTAAGCTAAAGCAGGACCAGTTCGCCTATGAAGAGTTTAGTGTTGTCGATACCGTTATCATGGGGCATGAAGAGCTTTGGTCAATCAAAGCGGAGCGTGATGCGATCTACGCCAAGCCTGAAATGAGTGAAGAAGACGGTATTCGCGCAGGCGAGCTTGAATCTGAATTCGCTGAAATGGACGGCTACAGTGCAGAATCTAGAGCGGGTGAATTACTGATTGGCGTTGGTATTCCGGTTGAGCAGCATTATGGCCCAATGAGCGAAGTTGCACCGGGTTGGAAACTTCGTGTCTTACTCGCGCAAGCACTTTTCTCTGAACCCGATATCATGCTGCTCGATGAGCCGACCAACAACCTGGATATTAATACCATTCGTTGGCTAGAAGGTGTTCTCAACGAGCGTAACTGTACGATGATCATCATCTCGCACGATAGACACTTCTTAAATAGTGTTTGTACGCATATGGCTGATCTCGACTACGGTGAATTACGTCTGTATCCGGGCAACTATGACGAATACATGCTTGCATCGACTCAGGCACGTGAACGCCAGATGTCTGATAATGCGAAGAAGAA
>NZ_LWEY01001943.1:0-29060 GCF_001634935.1 Oleiphilus sp. HI0043
CAGCACTTAAGGAAATCACCCAGAACTAAAGCTATCTCACTTGAGATGGCTTTTTTTCTGCTCATAAAGCTGATGAATTTTCTCAAAGTACTTTTCGATAGTTTTACGGGTTGCCTTGATATGAAATCAGTTAAAAATCAGAGCCTGTTTCTATCCTACCTATAAAAGTTTTATTGCTTTGTCACTCCTCTGTTTTGGAGTCGAGCTTTTCCAAGCATCACCTTATTCTCATCCGGAAGATAGTGTACTCTAAGCGCAAATTAATGATTGGAAATGGCTAGACCTAATGAACGCAAAACGAGCAGATACGATTGTCGTACTGGACTTTGAGACGAGTGGCTTATCTCCTGATATGGGAGAACGTGCGATAGAAATTGGTGCAGTGCTGATTGAAGGTGGGGAGATTACAGATAGCTTTCAATCCCTAATGAACCCCGGTATTCGCATCAGTGCTTTTATTGAAGATTATACCGGTATTAGCAATGCAATGTTGAGCAAGGCGGCTCCCTGTGAAGAGGTGATGAAGCGCTTTAATGATTTTATTGCCGGGCATAACCTAGTCGCTCATAACGCCTCTTTTGATAAACGCTTTCTTGATGCTGAACTATCACGAGTTTCTTGCTCCTATCCGGGAGACTTTGCCTGTTCTTTGCTCGCTTCTAGGCGTATTTTTCAGGATGCGCCGAATCATAAGTTAGGAACTTTGGTTCAGTATGCGAACCTTGATACTGTTAGCTCAATCTCATCGGGTAGTTTTCACCGTGCCTTGTATGATTCAGAGATGACTGCCAAGCTGTGGTTAGCTATGTTAGAGGATATTGGTGAGCGCTACGGTATTTATGATTTACCGTTCTCTTTTATTCAGCAGCTTAGCAAAGTGCCTAAGAAGTCGGTGCATAAGTTTATAGAGAAGCACAGGGCTTAGGAACGAATCGTTATATTAAAAAGCAGGAGTTAGCAATGAGTTATAAGTGTATTTCAGTTCCGCAAGCAAGGTCTTTAATGAGGGAGAAGGCGTGTTCTTTGGTGGATATTCGAGACCCCGCTTCATTTGCTTCAGTAAATATAGAAGGCTCGGTTCATATTTCGAATGACAATGTACAACAGTATTTATCTGACATGGATAAAGAAAAGCCACTAATTGTGGTTTGCTATCACGGCAACAGTAGTCAAGGCGCGGCTGAATTTTTCGCCAGTCAAGGCTGTAGAGAAGTGTATAGTCTTGATGGCGGTTTTGTTGAATGGCAGCAAGGCGATTAGATCTAAGCTACTGCTTTATCACCCTTCAATCACTTAACTGAGCCCGGGTAATCGAAGACTAAGGATACGTATTAATCTTTGATAAACTTTACATCTATATTCAGTAAACACCGCTCGTCTCAGACGTCGAGCTAATAGCTAAGCGTGCAATTTCTTAGGATTGCCAAAACAACACAGCAATGACTACCGACTTAGTCAAAATTATTTCGAAAAGTTAAGGCTTTGCTATCAGCATCTAATAAGGCTAATCTTATATAGTGAAGCTTATTAATTTAATCGTAGAAGAGTTCGGCTCTTATGCCGACCGATAACGCTGATTATAAAAATGATAATAATATTCAAGTTAATATTACTACTGGTTGCAAGTAGCTTTAGCGCACAGGCTTTGAGTGATTATGTGCTGGTAAATCGGCCTGAATCAGTTAATGACAAACGCTATGATTACGCACATGATTTGTTGCAAATGGTTCTCGATGAGACTCAAGACGACGATTCAAAAAGTGTTGTAAAACACGCAACGCTTATAATGAACCGTAATCGTCTACTGTTATCGTTGAAAGAGGGTAAAGAGCTTCATGTCGTTGCCGAAGCGCCCAAAACTGCTTGGGTCAGCGAATTGCACGTCGTAAGAATTCCCATACGAAAGGGAATACAGGGCTATCGCCTCTTTTTCATTAATAAGCAAGACCAGAGCAAACTGTCAGCACTTAAGTCTTTCGAAGAGTTTAAAGCTATACCCACTGGTTCAGGAAAAGGTTGGTCGACGACTAGAGTGTTGAGAGAGGCAGGGTTTAATGTTGTTGTGGGAAACAACTATGAAGGCCTGTTTAGTATGTTAGAGCTCGGTAGATTTAAAACCTTTGGTCGTGGTATTAATGAAATTGAGGCCGAGTACTTAGCTCAAAAAGAGGCGCACCCTAATCTAGCAATCGACACGGAACTAATGCTTCATATCCCCTTGCCAACCTATTTCTTTATTAGCCCGAAACGACCAGAGCTTGCGAAGCGCATTGAACGGGGTTTGTGGCGCCTAATCGAAAATGGCAAATTTGAAGCATACTTTTTAGCTCACCACCAAGCGCTAATAGATAAGTTTCGGCTGAAAGAGCGCAGAAGGTTTTCTATTCCCAACCCCAATTTGAGTAAAGCCGACCCGCTTGATAATGCTGAACTATGGCATAAATTTTAATGAAGAAAACAGCGTTGTAGGTATAGGGCTCATTACCAAGAAAAGGCATATTGTTGATGCTGTTCCTTTTCGTTATTCAGGCCAATATGAACACCTAATAGCCTTACTTTCTTACCATCGCCCCTTGATATTGCCTCATGTAACAGGCAGATAAACATCGCTTCATTGTAGTCACTAAATGTATATTCTTTTGTTGTTTGATGAAAGTCACTGAACTTTACTTTAACGCCTAGCTTCTGAATGCCTCTTCCCGGCAAATGCTTTGCAGCACGCTGTTTTAACTCGGGCAACAACCTTGATACTAAAATCGCTTCAAGTGAAGACGGGTCGTCAATGTCTTCAGGGAAGGTTAGCTCTACACCCACTGACTTCCTTGTTCGGTGAGTTATTACTGAGCGCTCGTCTTGTCCATGGCAACGTTGCCAAAGTAAATGGCCTAGTCTTCCGAAGTTATGTAGTAGTGTTTGTTGGTCAAAAGCCTTTACATCTTTTCCAAACCGCAGTTGCTTAGCACTGAGCTTCTCGAAGGTGACTTTGCCAACGCCAGGGATTTTATCTAAAGGCATATCGTCGATAAAACTGGCCACGTTTTCTGGAGGAATTACATAAATACCGTTTGGTTTATTGATATCGGAGGCAACTTTAGCGAGGTACTTGATGGGCGCCACCCCTGCTGATGCTGTCAGACCAAGCTCACGTTGAATCGTCTTGCAAATATCCTGAGCGATGAGCGTTGCTGAACCGTGATGTAACGAGCAGTTGGTGACATCAAGGTAAGCTTCATCGAGGCTAAGTGGTTCGATCAGATCAGTATAACGTTCGAAGATCTCACCAATCTGTTTACTAACGGTTTTATATACATCCATTCTACCCGGAAGCAATACAAGATCTGGGCATAAACGCAGTGCAACTGAGGTCGGCATGGCAGATCTAAGCCCAAACTCTCGTGCTATGTAGTTACAGGTAGAGAGGACACCGCGAGAGTGGCGCTTTCCGCCAACGGCAACGGGTAAATTAGTTAACGCCGGTTGGTCACGGATTTCCACGGATACAAAGAAAGCATCCATATCTACATGAATTATCTTGCGCAAACCGTTGCCTCGAAATTAAATAACGCTGTTTAAATATACAGTTATATTGGGCGTGAGGCAAGTAGGGTTGGTTGCTAGCGTGTACAGCTTATTTACGATACACGCCGTCTAGAAAAGTGTTTACTTCAGAAAAAACCTTCTTGGTGATATCTCCTCTGACAATACCATGCAGATGGAAGTCTATTTCCCTGTAATGTGCGTTGCCCGTGTGAATGCTTTTATAAATATCTCTACCGCTTTGGACGTCAACTTTTGGGTCTTTATCTGCATGAATGACTAAGGTTGGGATGGTGATGCTAGAGAGCCCTTTCTGGACTTGGTTCATTAATTTTTTGATTTCAACGATGCTGCTTACCGGGCAGCGTAGATAATTGATGTGAGGATTGTCGGCATGGTTGGTGACAAACTCTTTACGAAACTTTTTAGTATCAAATACCGGATTAGCTATTTGTCTTAGAACCTTATTCCAGGTGTTGACAGGTTTGGCAAAGTTAGCAGAGAATTTTTTAAACTTGAGCGGCGCGCTGATACTCACAAGTGCATCAAAGGCGTCGGGTTTATCAATGACTTGTTTAAGTGCCACCGCAGCGCCAGTAGAGAAACCAGCGATGACGATATGCTCACAGCAGTGCTTAAGTATTTCGTGGCCCCGGTTAACCGCCGCCGTCCATTCGCTCATTTTACGGCGAGATAAATCATCTGCCGATGTACCGTGCCCGTCCATTCGTGGCGCGTAGACGGTATAGCCTTGGCTATAAAGATAGTCAGCCCACTCTCGCACTTCTTCCGGGGCAGCCATTAGGCCATGAACAAGCAGCACTCCCTGCGTGGCTTGAGGCTGATGAAGCAGGTAAGGTTGGCCAATTTCTGGTGGCTTGGTTTCACCTTTAAGGAAGTGTTCCTGGTAATCGTTTATAAAACGACTCGTTTCTTCCTCTAGCAGGCATTGTGCTTTAGAGCTTAAGCTCATCTTAGGCTGACGCCGTAGCGGAAAATGCACTGTAAATCAGGCTGTAATGACAGGCGCCACCAATTAAGACCATTACGTGGAAGAGTTCATGGAAACTGAAAATTCCAGGCAACATTAAGGGTTTCTTACTTGCATAGAAAATAGCACCTAGCGTGAACGCGATACCGCCAGCAAAAAGCAGATTAACCTGCATATCGGTCATGAGATCCAAGATTTGTTGCATGGGGAAAACTAGCATCCAGCCCATTGTCAGAAAAATTAAGGCATAGAGTATTCTTGGTGCGCGCGGGAAGAATAATTGTGAGCACAGGCCAAATGCCACCAGTCCCCATTGAATTGCTATCATTGGTAAGCGCCAGTCATCATCCAGAAAGAAGTAGCAGACGGGAGTATAAGAACCAGCAATCATAAAGAATATCGCTAAGCGGTCCATTTTTCGCCAGAAAGATAGCTCGTTCTCTTGCTTTTTAAAGCAGTGGTATAAAGAGCTAGCAGAAAAAAGAAAGATTAGTGACAAACCGTAAACTAAGGCTGTGACGAGCATTGAAGCAGAGCCGGTTGCAACCTTTAATAAAAAAACTGTACCGACCACGGCTGCTATCGCGCCAAGCAGGTGAGAGTAGAAGTTGAATGCTTCAGAGCTTTTAACCATTTTCAATACCGCTTTTTGTGTAGGTCTGAGGATAATAAGTCTAAAAAAAGTATCACAAGTGTGAGCTGAATTTGTTGCTTAATCTTAATCACCATAATGTTAAAAAAATAGACTTTAAGGTGCTTTTACAAAAGTTTTACATAGCCCGCTTTTAACACTCACGGCGCGCGATGAAGCAGTGTTAAACTGGTCGAATGAATAGATTTAGATTTCTACCAAACAGCACCTTCACATTCATTTTCTCACTGGTGGCCCTGGTCACTTCGTTTGTGCTTTATATCTATTGGTATATAGAGATCAGTAGTGGCTTGGATGAAGTGATTTTGAGGTTTCATATCGATCCGCAACAAGTCACAGAGTCGCGTACCTTTTTGGTGATTGCAGTATTAACTTTATTGGTGAGTTTGATCGTTACGGGCTTGTCGATGAGTTTCGTTTATACCAAGAAAATGCAGCAGCTTTATCGTCTGCAGAATAACTTTATCAATAACTTTACCCATGAATTGAAAACACCCGTTACGTCCTTGCAGTTGTATTTAGAAACCTTCCAAAAGCATGATTTGGATAAGGAGACGCAGCAAAAGTATCTTAACTATATGCTGCGTGACGTTCACCGTTTATCAGACAATATCAGCAACATTCTGGATCTGGGAAAGATCGAAAGCCAGAGCTTCAGTGATGAATTTATAGAGTTAGACGTTGCTGAGTTTGTCTCTCAGTTTTATCAACAAAATGCCCACCTGTTTACTGGCTTACAGATCGCGACTCAATCATCTCAGCCGATAAAGCAAACGCTTAGCCGGGCGCTGTTTGAAATGTTATTGATTAATTTAGCGAGCAATGCCCTTAAATATAATGAGTCGGATCAGCCAAGCCTAGTCGTTAAAATAGAAAAGCTCGCACTGCGCGGAAATGATGAGCTCAGGCTTAGGTTTATCGATAACGGTATCGGCATTGAGCATACGCAGCGCAAGAAGGTATTTAAAAAGTTTTATCAGGTGGGTGATTCAAAGACGCGTTCAGCGCAGGGTAGTGGGCTCGGTTTATATCTGGTTCAAAATATAGTTAAAGCGCATAGTGGTAAGATACAGATTAAGGAAAGCCAGCCGGGGCAGGGGGCTGAGTTTGTTATTATATTCCCGCAGCGAAATAAACTATCAATGGCGAAAAGAGCGCGTAATATGATGGGGATGCACTAGTGTTTGATCCAGAGAATGAGCGTATCTTGGTTGTCGAGGATGAATGTCATATTGCAGAGGGGTTGCGTTTAAATTTGGAGCTTCAAGGTTACAAGGTGGCGTTAGCGGAAACAGGGACTTCCGGTCTAGCCTTATGGAAACAGTGGCGGCCGCATTTAATAGTCTTGGATGTGATGCTGCCCGGCATAGACGGTGTCTCTGTTCTTAAACGTATTCGCTTAGAAGATGAGCGTTTGCCAATCCTTATTCTATCAGCCAAGAATAGTGCTCAAGACAGAATTGAGGGTTTTAACCACGGTGTCGATGACTATCTTTCTAAACCCTTTAACCTAGAAGAATTCCTGTTACGAGTTGAGCGCCTTTTAAAACAAAGTAGCTGGCAAGATAATAGTATTGACGCGGCGAGTGGAAGTCAGGACCCATATAGCTTTGGCAGCAACAAAATCGACTTCCTTCAATCTGTTGCTTATTGCAAAGGGCAACAAATAAGCCTAACTGAACAAGAGCTTCGCTTGCTCAGGTTATTGATTAACAATCGTGGTAAAGCGCTGTCACGCGGAGAAATTTTAGAAGTTGCCTGGGGTTTTTCCAAAGACCTATCGACTCGTACCGTCGATAACTTTATTGTCCGTTTTCGAAAGTACTTTGAAGACGACCCTAAGAACCCCGAGTTCTTCAAAAGCCGCCGCTCTGTGGGCTACGTATTTGACCATTAAAATATCACTGATGAAGATTTTATTGCTTGTAAAGAAAGCCTACACTATTTTGTGTTAGTCTTGATGGCAAAGTAACAGACTATCGTTAAAGCTATCTGATTTTAAAGGACTTATATGAGTGTTCATTCTTTGGCGGGCCAGCCTGCACCGCAAGAAATATTAACTGATATCCCTCGCTTGGTTGCGAGTTATTACAAGCGGCAACCTGAACCGGGAAACTCTGATCATGCAGTAGCATTTGGTACATCTGGCCATCGCGGGACAGCGCTGAATTGTAGCTTCAACGAACATCATATCTGGGCTATTTGCCAAGCTTTATGTGAATATCGCCAGGCTCAAAATATTAGTGGTCCTTTATTTTTGGGTAAAGATACCCACGCCTTGTCGGAACCTGCATTAATTAGTGCGCTTGAAGTCTTTGCGGCGCAAGATGTCGAAGTGCGCATTCAGCAGGGCGGTGGCTATACGCCTACTCCAGTTATCTCTCACGCCATTCTTAGTCATAACCAAGGGCGCACCCAGGGACTTGCCGACGGTGTGGTGATTACGCCATCCCATAACCCTCCTCAAGATGGAGGCTTTAAATATAACCCTCCTCATGGTGGGCCTGCAGATACCGATGTTACTAACCTGATTCAGGCACGTGCGAATGAACTTTTAGCTCAAGGTATGGAAAAAGTAAAAAAGGTTTCTTATTCGCAGGCTTTGGCAGCTAGCAGTACGCAAGAAATTGATTTTGTCATGCCCTACGTGAAGGACCTGGAATCTGTGGTTGATATGTCTGCCATTTCCAAAAGCGGCTTGCGTATAGGTGTTGACCCAATGGGCGGGAGTGGTATTGCTTACTGGGAGCCGATTGCCGAGCATTATGGTTTGAACCTGGAGTTAGTCAATAAGCGGGTTGATCCAAGCTTTTCGTTTATGCGTGTTGATAAAGACGGCAAAATTCGTATGGATTGTTCCTCACCTTATGCCATGGGTCAGTTGATTGAATTAAAAGACCAATATGATGTCGCCTTTGGCAACGATCCTGATTACGACCGTCATGGCATTGTGACTCGAAGCTCTGGCTTGTTAAACCCAAATCACTACTTAGCAGTCGCAATCGATTACCTTTTCTCACATCGTCCTGAATGGGATGAATCTGTTGGAATCGGCAAAACGCTAGTTTCCAGCAGCATGATTGACCGAGTGGCTAGCGCGCTAAAGCGTCCTTTGGTTGAGGTGCCTGTTGGCTTTAAATGGTTTGTAGATGGCTTGCATCAAGGCAGCTTGGGTTTTGGTGGAGAAGAAAGTGCAGGCGCTTCATTTTTGAGACGCAACGGACAAGTTTGGACGACCGATAAAGACGGCATTATCATGGATCTCCTGGCTGCCGAAATATGCGCAGTAACTGGTAAGGACCCGGGGGAGCGTTATAAAGAACTGGAAAACCAGTTCGGTTCTCCTGTTTATGAGCGTCTTGATGCATCGGCAAGCAAAGAGCAGAAAGCCAAGCTTAAAGCCTTATCTGCTGAGCAGGTGAGTGCAAGCGAGTTGGCAGGCGAAACGATTCAGCAGAAACTGACCAAGGCGGTGGGTAATAGTGCTGCAATCGGTGGCCTAAAAGTTTCTACAGAAAATGGCTGGTTTGCTGCAAGGCCATCGGGCACCGAAGATGTTTATAAAATCTATGCGGAAAGTTTTGTCAGTTCAGATCATTTGAAGAAAGTTCAGAAAGAAGCAAAAGCGCTTGTGGATGAAACCATCAAATAAGGATTAAAAAGCTCTGAGTCATGACTCGGAGCTATTTAATGAGTAAGCTATACTAAAAGCCTACGACTAAGGAGTTGTCTGATGAGGGTTCCTGATAACAGTAATATCGTCATTTTTGGTGCCTCGGGAGACTTGTCGTTTCGCAAGCTTATCCCGGCTTTGTTCCATTTATATGTCACTAGACAATTGCCTGATTGTTTCTTTATTTTGGGTGTTTCGCGCAGTGCTTATGACTCAGATAGTTATCGTGAGGCTTTGTTAAAGTCGCTAAGTGAAGGTGCAAACCTTGATTCGCATACTGTCGAAGATTTTCTCCAGCACGTTTATTACTTGTCTTTGAATACCTCCGATGTCACGGAATACTCCAAGCTAAAGCTTACCTTGAATGAGCTGTATGCGCGCTACCAGACACCGCACAATACTTTGTTTTACATGGCGATGCCGCCAAGTATGTTTACCGTGATCCCTGATTGCTTGTCAAAGAGTCAATTGTTGGATCAGTGTGAAGGCTGGAAGCGCATCGTGGTCGAGAAGCCTCTAGGTTATGACTTGGAATCTGCAATCGAGCTAGACCATGGTTTGCATTCCTATTTTGATGAATCCCAGATTTATCGTATCGATCACTATTTGGGAAAAGAGACCGTTCAAAACCTACTGGTTTTTCGCTTTGCTAATGGCATGTTTGAACCATTATGGGATAGAAATTATATTGATTATGTTGAGATAACCGGCGCAGAGAAATTAGGTGTTGAGTCTCGGGGTAGCTATTACGATGGCGCAGGTGCCGTGCGCGATATGTTTCAAAACCACTTGCTGCAAGTTTTGGCGATGGTAGCGATGGAACCGCCAGCAGTGATCAATGCCGACTCAACGCGGAATGAAGTGGTGAAGGTTCTACAGAGTCTAAAACCACTTAGTCAGGCCGATTTAGAGAATAACCTGGTTTTAGGGCAGTATACGGAATCCTTAGTTAAAGGTAGTGCTGTTCCAGGTTATCGGGATGAGGAAGGTGTTAGTCCAGATTCCAGAACTGAAACCTACGTAGCCCTTAAGCTATTTATTAATAATTGGCGTTGGAATGGAGTTCCTTTTTATATTCGAACAGGGAAGAGCTTGCCAACGCGAGTGACGGAAGTTGTTATTCACTTCAAACATACACCACACCCTGTTTTTGGGCTGAATGCACCGGCAAATAAACTGGTGATACGCATTCAGCCAGATGAAGGGATCGTGATGCAATTCGGTCTTAAGAAACCCGGAGCAGGTTTTGAGTCGAAAGAGGTGAGTATGGACTTTCGTTACCAGGATTTACTCGATGAAGAAGGTGATGGTGTACGCATTCTGAATGCCTATGAGCGCTTGTTACTGGATGCACTGAATGGCGATGCCACCTTATTTGCTCGTAGCGACGCCGTGCAATCCTGTTGGCAGTTTGTCGAGCCTATTCTGAAATATCAAGCTGGCGACCATGCCTTGCATGGTTATGCGAGTGGTACATGGGGGCCGAAAGAAGCCGAGAGCCTTCTTCGGCGTGATGGCCGTACCTGGCGTTTTCCGTGTAAAAATTTAGCCAATACTCATTATTGTGAGTTATAGCGAGATAAAAAATTCTTAAGCAGGGGGCAGTATGAATGCGAGTAGTGATGGTTCTATTATAAGCATTTATGAATCAGCTGATGAGCTTGCAGAGGTAGTGGCCAAACAGTGGCTGGCTCTGAGCCAATCTGGCGCCGATATTCATATCGCTTTATCGGGCGGGACAACGCCCAAACATATTTTTGGCTACATAGCCCACAGTGATTACGCAAATAGCATTCTTTGGCGGAACTTACATTTCTGGTGGGGAGATGAACGTTGTGTGTCGGCTAATGATGAGCAAAGCAATTATGGTGAAGCCATGCGGCTGTTGTTTAGCCATGTGCTAATTCCAGCGAGTAACATTCATCCCATTCATGGTGAATTAGCGCAAGAAAAAGCCTTGATCGAATTCAAAGATGAAATGCTGGCTTGTCTGCCATCAGTATCTGATGGAGTGAATGCCTTTCCTATTTTTGATTGGGTTATGCTGGGTATTGGGGAAGATGGACATACTGCCTCATTGTTTCCTGGCCAAACAGATTACGACTGTGCTCAGAGTGCCGTTCAGGCGACTCAACCAAGCTCCAAGCAGGAGCGAATCTCGCTAAGTGCTTCAGTCATATCATGTGCCAAGAGAGTGACATTTATTGCCTTGGGTAAGAGTAAGGCAAGTGTCGTGCGAGAAATAGTCGATCAGGCAGAAGTCTCTAAAAGCTACCCGGCAGCCAATATTTTTTCACGAATTATTGCAAGCTCAGGGTGTGTTGAGTGGTATTTAGATGCGGAATCGGCAGCTAAACTTAGCGAGCATTAAACAAGAAATAGTCGAGGGATAATTATGGCGGATAACAAAGCAGACATTGCAGTCATTGGTCTAGCGGTAATGGGGCAAAACCTGGTTCTGAATATGAATGACCACGGTGTCAGGGTCGTTGCGTATAACCGAACGCAGAGCAAAGTATCCGAGTTTATCAAGGGTCTTGCTGCTGATACGCTAATACAAGGTGCAAATAGCCTTGAGGATATGCTGGCGAAGCTCTCCTCGCCTCGTAAAGTGATGTTAATGGTAAAAGCTGGTGAGGTGGTGGATGCCTACATTGAACAGCTACTTCCTTTGCTAGATGATGGTGATGTCATTATTGATGGGGGCAACTCCGACTATCGAGACACGGCTCGACGAGTAGAGTCATTATCTGAAAAAAATATTCACTATCTCGGTATCGGTGTTTCCGGTGGTGAAGAAGGTGCACGTTATGGGCCGTCTATCATGCCTGGTGGTGATGAGCGAGCCTGGCCGCTAGTAAAGCCTATATTTCAGGCTATTGCGGCGCGCACCGATGCTGGTGAAATTTGCTGCGACTGGGTTGGCTCGGGCGGTGCAGGGCATTTTGTGAAAATGGTTCACAATGGCATCGAATATGGTGATATGCAGCTCATCTCTGAGGCTTATCATTTTATGAAGAGTGGGTTGAATTTGAATCACCCTGAAATGCAGAAAAGTTTCTCGGCATGGAATAAAACAGAGTTAGATAGTTATTTAGTTGAAATAACAGCCAATATTCTTGGCTTTTATGAAGATGGGCAGCCCTTAGTAGAGAGCATTCTTGATACGGCAGGGCAGAAAGGAACCGGTAAACTGACTGCAAATAGCGCACTTGAAAACGGTGTACCTTTGAGCTTGATTAGTGAGTCGGTCTTTGCACGATATATCTCCAGTTTCAAAGAAGAGCGAATCGCTGCTGAAACAGCTTTCGCGCGTGAGATATCTAGTGTTGGTGGAGATAAGGACGATTGGCTTGAAGCGTTGAGAGAGTCCTTATTGGCGTCTAAGATCATCTCTTATGCTCAAGGTTTCATGTTAATGAAGCAAGTTTCAAACAACTTGGATTGGAATCTGAACTTCGGGAATATTGCTTTAATGTGGCGAGGAGGTTGCATTATCCGAAGTCGTTTTCTAGAGAATATTCGTGACGCCTTTATAAAGAACCCTGAGCTCTCTTTCTTAGGAATCGATGACTATTTTCAACAATTATTGAAGCAGTCACTTCCTTCCTGGCGCAGGGTTTTGGGTAAAGCGATTGAAATCGGGCTACCAATGCAATGTACCGCGTCAGGCTTGTCTTTCTTTGATGCCTTCACCTGCGGAAGATTGCCAGCAAATATGCTGCAAGCGCAACGTGATTACTTCGGTGCGCATACTTATGAACGGGTTGATAGAGATCGAGGCGAGTTTTTCCATACGGACTGGATTGGAAGTGGTGGAGCGGTATCCTCCAGCCAATACAATGCCTAATATATGAGCGCAGCATGATTCCATCGGCGAAAACAATTAATGCCTATACAGAAGATGTTCTAGGTGAACTCGATGGAGTAGGAATTGCCGAAAGGGTTCGTAAAAGAGAAATATCGGCCCAAGAGGCGGTTGAAGCGAGTATTAGTCGCGCGATGCATGTTGAGCCGAGCCTAAACAGTCTTGCTGTGGAAATGTATGACAGGGCTCGACGGTACGCATTGTTGCCTAATTCAGGGTATTTTTCCGGTGTCCCTAGCTTTATTAAAGATAATGACGACTTTAACGGAGTGCCCTCCGCTCATGGTTCCGCAGCGTTAAAACCTAAACCCGCAGCAAAATCTTCAGATTTCGTACGTCAATTCCTGTCGCTAGGCGTCGTGCCCCTAGGAAAAACTCGAATGCCTGAGTTTGGCTTAACGGCTACGACTGAGTCTAGTTATTTTGGCTCGACTTCTAACCCGTGGAACCTTGAGCGTTCAACTGGCGGTTCATCCGGCGGATCTGCCGCCATGGTTGCAGCTGGCGTTGTGCCCTTTGCTCATGGGAATGATGGCGGTGGTTCTATCAGAATACCTGCGGCATGTTGCGGGCTAATAGGGCTGAAGCCTACAAGAAGTCGCTTAGTCGATATGAAAGGGTCCCATTTATTACCTATCAATTTGGGGCACCAGGGAATTCTAAGCCGTAGTGTTCGCGATACGGCGATGTTTTATTCCGAAGCTGAAAAGTTTTATCTCAACCGAAAACTACCTGCGCTGGGTGAAATCACCGGCCCCGCTAAAAAGCGACTTAGAATCGGCTTTTATACAGATGGCCCTGGCCATCTTTATAGTGATTCAGACAATGCGGCAGCCGTGCATCAGGCGGCCAGAATATGCAGTGATTTAGGGCATGATGTGGAAGAAGTTTCGTTTCCATTTGACCCTGCTTTTGGGGACGACTTCTTGCTCTATTGGGGAATGATGGCGTCGATTTTTTCTACAACAGGTAGCGTTCTGTTTGGTACTAAGTTAAATAAGAAAAAGCTCGAACCGCTGACCCTTGGGTTAAGTAAGCACTTCCGAAAACATATACTTAAAGCGCCTTTAGCGATTAAACGCTTACTGGGTTTTACTAATGTTTATCAACAAGAAATGGCTAACTATGACCTTATGTTATCGCCAGTTTTAGGGCACCCACCGCCGAAAATAGGCTATCTTGCGCCTGACGTAGAATTTGAAAGTGCTATAGAGCGCCTAAAGCATTTTGTACCTTATTGTGCGATTCACAATGTCTCGGGCGCGCCTTCGATTGCTTTGCCTATTGGCGTTAGTCAAAAACAGGTGCCTGTTGGCGTCCAGTTCTT
Organism: Oleiphilus sp. HI0043; assembly: GCF_001634935.1. NCBI lineage: Bacteria > Pseudomonadati > Pseudomonadota > Gammaproteobacteria > Oceanospirillales > Oleiphilaceae > Oleiphilus > Oleiphilus sp. HI0043. Next base: position 14,049 of record NZ_LWEY01001943.1, read on the forward strand.
TGCACAGTTTGGAGAAGATAAACGCTTGCTTGAGTTGGCTTTTGAGATTGAGGAAGCAGTGCCTTTTGTGTTGAATAAATATTGAATTAACAACGAGTATGATGAAGAAAGGGATCGAGGTATGAAAAAGGTGTTTGGCATATTAGTCACTGTATTGTTGCTTGCAGGCTTGAGTGCTTGCGACAAAATTAACAATGCCAGTCGAACGATGGATACGATGTTAGGGGGGGGATTATGAGGTTCATATTCAGGGCTTTGATAAACCTTTCTACATAAAAGGAGGGAAGGTTACTTCAGTACCTGACAAAGGTTATTATGTATTTTATCCAATGATTGAGGGTAAAGAGAAGCTGGTTCAATCGCCTATCCAGTTAACGACGATTATTAAGACTGATTGATTGTAGGCAGAGTCTTCCACGGCTCGCAGACGGGCAAGCAAGGGTTGATCCTGCGAGGGAATGGAATCCTCTGCCTATGTTTAAAGAATGGGCGGAGCAATCAACCTACTTATGCTTCACATTCATCGTAATATCAGCGGTAAAGCACTTGGTTCCTTCTGTGTCATACGCTGCTACGGGCACGACTACCTTGCCTTCCTGTGAAAAATCGACGTCTGCCGCTTCACACACAACTTTAAGGTCTGTTTTAGCTTTTGCGATATATTCAACAGTCATACCTTGAGGAACCCATCGGGCACCAGCGGGAATCGAGACGTCAGTTGTCATACCGCCTGCTAATTCAGCAGCGTTACACATTGCAATGGCATGAACGGTACCGATATGGTTGTGCACCTTCTTTTGGTTTTTCAAGCTAACTTCACAATAGCCTGGTTTAAGGTCAATGACTTCTGGGTCAATTGTCCCAAAGTAAGGTGCGATTTGAGCAACGCCCTTCGAAAACATCTCTGGGCCCATTTGTTGGAACATTGCTAGAAATTGACTCATATTGAATACCGCGTACTTATTTAAAAATGTCGATCACCTTGTTTAGGAAGCGACTGACGGTTTCAAGCTCTTCTTCTGAAAATTCTTCACTGAGCTTCTCGTTTACTTGCTGGATAAGTGGGTAGAGTATCGGTAATTTATTTTTACCCTCGTCAGACAAAAATAACCTTGATGCTCTGCCGTCTTCGGCACATCCTTTGCGCTCAATAATGCCGTTCTTTTGCATTCGGCCAACCAAACCGGTGACTGCAGAGTTATTCAAACCCAATGCTTGTGACAGCGTTTTCTGTAAACAGCCTTCATTTTTAGCAATGAACATCAGTGCAGCAGCTTGAGTGACTGGAATCCCCAGGCGTTGCTCGCACTGGGTATCTGCAAACTTAAACATTCGGTGCTGAGCCATGTTGATCAGAAAGAATAACCTTTTATCCACTGTCGATTCCTTGTCTAGTAGTTATATAGTTCATATGTGATGTATATTACTTTGCATATAAACTAAATTTAAATGCAAGCGTTTGTTTGTTTTTTATTTTTTCAACAAATTACTTAAGTGTTCTGAATAGCGCTTGTATCCAGCGGTAAAGCGAGTTGAAATTATCTGTTTCTGCCATGGCTTTAGGGGCAACGAGCCAATATGCATACTGGGTTGTCAACGGCATGGTTGATAAGGGAAGTAGCTTTCCATCTCTGATCCTTTGATTGACCATAGGGAGTAATCCAACGACGACTCCTAAGCCTTCTTCAGCAGACCGAATGGCGGAGAAATAAGAGTCGCAAACAATTTTTTGCTTTGGGTTAAAATCTCCAAATGAGCCGCGCCAATCCCGAAGATCATCATATAGCGATATGACAACCTGATTTTCGATCTCCTCCTTTGACATTAATTGGTCACGGGAAAGACCATGTTGGGTCAGGTAGTCCTCGCTACATAGAAGTTTTACGTCAACACCACTGACAAAGCGTGTTGCTAATTCTGGCCAGTCCCCCTTTCCGAAACGTAATGCCGCGTCTGCAGGTTCATCGTCAAAATTAACGTATTCATTGCCTGTCGTGATGCGTAGCTCTACCTCTGGAGCATAGTCTTTGAAGCGTGCGTAATTTGGAATCAGTAGTTCTTGAGCGATGAAAATGGGTGAGCTGATTTGAAGCGTTGGGTGGCAAAATTTTCGTTCGAATTCTCGATAGGAAGTATTGTGGCGCTTAATAATATCTCTTGTTGTCTGGTAGTAAAACTCTCCGGCTGAGGTGAGTCGTAGTTTGCGAGAGCTTCGGTCAAACAACGTTAAACCAAGATATTCTTCCAATACTTTGATTTGCTGACTGACGGCAGGCGGTGAAACACAGAGTTCCACCGCTGCTTTCTTAAAGTTTAAATTTCTGGCCGCGGCTTCAAATACAGGTAGCCACTGAATTGGGGGAGCTTTTTGTTGCATGGAACACCTTAATAGATAAGCTGAAGTTATCCTAAGTTCAAATATACTGAATTGCCAGTGGTAAAAGGTTAGATTAATTTACTTAGCATATAAACTAATTTGTGCGATTTTTTGGAGGTTTCGGTATGAGTGCATCTAATGTGGCAAAGACACTAGAACAGCAAGAGCATGCATTTGATGGTGCAGTTAACCTGAAAGGGGACCCCAATTGCCTGGTTGGGCAAGTCAGTGCAGACTATCAAAATATGGTAGGCCCTTTCGGTGGTGTGACGGCGGCTACGATCCTTCAAGCAGTGTTAGGTCACCCAGAAAGAGAAGGCATGCCGGTATCGATTACTATTAATTATATGGGGCCGATTGAAGATGATGAGTTGGTGGTCAAACCTGCTCTATTAAGAACTAACCGTTCCAACCAGCATTGGCGTGTAGATTTTTTGCAAGGCGATGTAATGCAGTGTTCTGCTAGTTGTGTTTTTGCTAAGCGAAATGAGACTTGGTCTAATGATGAAGTAAGGATGCCTTATGCACCAGATTTTGAAGAGGTGGATTCACTACCAAAATTTCCGGGCATGCCGAGCTGGGTAGACCAATACGATATGCGCTTTGTTTATGGTGCTCCTTTTCAGCCGCTAGTTAAGGGTAAACAAGCAAACCCCTCCGAGAGCCTCTTGTGGATTTCTGACAAGCCAGCAAGAAAGCTGGACTATGCCTCAGTAACAGCAATCTCTGACTCGTTCTTTCCACGAATTTTTGTTCGAAGACATAAGATCGTCCCAATGGGAACGGTTAGTTTAACGATTAATTTCCATATAACTGAAGATGAATTGTTGGGCTTGGAGGCGACTCATCTGCTTGGTCGCGCTAGCGCTACCAAATTTACTAATGGTTATTTTGAGCAAAGGGCTGAGCTATGGAGCCCTGATGGTACCTTGGTGGCGACAAGTAGCCAGATGGTGTATTACAAAGATTAAGCTAGTCTATATCTCAATAATTACAGCTTTTAAAAAGCAAGAGAGCGATCATGACAAACGTTGATAGTGAGAATACAGAGCTGCATAAAACCGCTTGTATATTATGTTCACGAAACTGTGGCTTGGATGTTACCACCCAGGACGGCAAATTAATTAAGATCAAAGGTGATCCTCAACACCCTATGACTAAGGGCTATATTTGCCAGAAAGCGGCAAGATTAGAGCATTATCAAAATCACGATGATCGTTTGACACATCCTTTAAAAAGGATGCCAGATGGGAGCTTTCAGAAGGTTAGCTGGGATCAGGCCTTAGATGAAATCGCTGAAAAAATGAATGTAACGCGTGATCAGTTTGGCCCCGATTCTTTCGCGATTGTAGGTGGTGGTGGTCAAGGTAATCATCTTGGCGGTGCGTATGCTTCACAACTGCGTTATGCCATGGGTGGGAGTCGCTATACCTATACAGCTTTGGCTCAGGAAAAGACCATGGATTTTTGGGTGAATGGTCGACTGTTTGGTGATCAGCGTGTTCATTGTACTGAGGACGTAGAGCATTCTGACTACGTACTATTTATTGGCTGTAACCCATTTCAGTCACACGGTATACCCAATGCGCGCGATACGCTTAAAGAAATTAAGAAAGACCCGGACCGTACGATGGTGGTTTTTGACCCTAGAAGGTCTGAAACAGCGAAGCAAGCCGATATACATTTTCAGTTAAAGCCAGGTACTGATGCTTATCTGATGTCTGCGATCTTGGCGATTATCGTAAAAGAGGGCCTGCATGATAAAGCCTTCCTCGAGAATCACTGCACTGGCTTTAATAAGCTCGAAGCTGAACTATTAGATATTCCTATTGAAGAGTATGTAGAAAAAGCCGATGTATCCCTTGAGATGACGCAGCAAGTTGCACGAGACTTTGCTAATGCTAAAGCGGGATGCGTAAGAATTGACTTGGGTCTGCAGCAGTCACTGCATTCCACCTTGACGGCATATTTGGAAAAAATGCTGTATATGGTGACCGGCAATTTCGGGAAAACTGGCGGCAATAATCTGCACACTTTATTTGTTCCCTTATTAGGTAATTCGGACGAGCGTCGCCGCGAGTACAAGCTCACGGCTCATCATAAAATGATGCCGATTTCGGGAATGTATCCACCAAACATATTGCCTGATGAAATTGAACATGAGGGCGAAGATCGTTTACGAGCGATTTGGGTGGATAGTAGCAACCCCGCTCGCAGTTACGCTGACTCTAGTGCCTATGAACGCGCTTTTTCTAAGTTAGATTTGTTGGTTGTTGTTGATGTAGCGATGACTGAAACGGCTCGCTTGGCGCACTACGTTCTGCCAGCTGCCTCTCAGTTCGAGAAGTGGGAAGCGACAGGTTTTAACGCGGAGTTTCCTGAGAACTTCTTTCATTTGCGTGCACCGATGTTTGAGCCTTTACCGGGTACCTTACCTGAGCCTGAAATCTATGCGCGCTTGTTAGCGAAAATGGGTAAGATTCCAGAGAATTTCCCTGTATTGGAACGCATCGCTAAATACGAACCTGAGATTAGTGCTCATCAGGGCTTCTTCGCTGCCTTGATGGCGACTTTTAAATTGAACAAGGATTGGGCCCCCTACGCGCCTTCAATTTTGTATCGTACTTTTGGCGCAGCCTTACCGGAGGATGCCGCATCTGCTGCGCTAATTCTTCCTTTAGCGATGGACTATGCTAGAAAACACGAGGCTGCCGTGAGGCGCGCAGGTGTAAAAGGTAATCAATTCACCTTAGGCGTTAATCTATTTCGGCAGATATTCAATAGTCGCTCTGGGTCGATAATTAGTAAACATACCTTTGATGAAATGTGGAAGTTTATTCGTAATAAAGATGGCCGCATTCACCTGGAAATTGATGAAGTGTTCTCGGAATTAAGAGGTCTGAACAATGGTTTGAAATTCGATGATGGCTATCCCTTTATTCTGATGGCTGGGGAAAGGCGCGCCTATAATTCAAACCAAATTTTTAGAAATCCAGCATGGCGTAAAGTTGATAAAGACGGCGCTTTACGTATTCACCCTGACGATGCAGAATCACTAGGTGTTGGCAAAGGGGATAAGCTGCTTTGTAAAACCGCGCAAGGCCAGCTCGAAGTGAGTGTCGAAATCGACGAGGGTGTTCGTCAGGGTATGGTTACCTTGCCTCACGGTTATGGTATGCGCTACAAAGATGGCGAGCCTAATGGCCCTGCTATAAACTTTTTAACAGCAGGTTCCCACTGTGATCCGTTTACTAAAACGCCTTATCATAAGTATGTACCGGCGCATTTAGAGAGAATAGCTTCCTAAGTTGTAGGCAGAGACTTTCACGGCTTGCGGGCGGGCTAGCACGTGGCAGATTCCAGCGAGGGGCGGAAGTCTCTGCCTACGGTCGGTATATATTGGTTTTGTACCCTGCAAGCCAAAAGAAAAAGCAGTTCAATATTATGGGTAGCCTTGTTATCGTAAAGCAAATAACTTGTTTCGATATCCAGGAAGCTCTGTCTTATGCTGAACGAAAATTATCCTTACTATCTTTCGAATAAAGCCGTTTTTGCCAATCAGGACTTGAAGGTCTATGACAAGTACAGTGGTGAATTGGCTTGTTCAGTTGCATTGGCAGAGAAACAGGCGATTGATCAAGCCATAGCAGCCGCTCAGGCAGCAACAAAACCCATGGCAAGTTTGGCGGCATTTGAGCGCCAGGCTGTATTGGATCATTGCGTTAAACGCTTTACTGAACGTTTTGATGAATTAGCCGAAGCGCTTTGTATCGAAGCAGGCAAACCCATCAGGGATGCGCAGGGTGAAGTGACGCGTTTAATTGATACCTTTCGTATTGCGGCAGAAGAGTCCACTCGCATCGCCGGTGAAGTTATTCCCATGGATATTAGCGCTCGCGCCAAGGGTTATTCAGGCATGAGTAAGCGAGTACCGATTGGCCCTTGCTCGTTTATCAGCCCTTTTAATTTCCCTTTGAACTTAGCCGCCCATAAAATTGCACCCGCGATTGCAGCGGGATGCCCATTCATACTCAAACCAGCCAGTTTAACCCCTGTGGGTGCTTTGTTAATTGCCGAGGTGCTTGCAGAAACGAATCTACCTGAAGGCGCATTTTCTGTCTTACCTTGCCATCGGGAAGGTGCCGGATTATTTACAGAAGATGAACGTTTGAAGTTACTAAGCTTTACCGGCTCACCAGATGTGGGCTGGGCCTTGAAAACTAAAGCAGGCAAAAAGAAAGTCGTCCTCGAATTAGGGGGAAATGCTGCTTGTGTCGTGGACCAGGATGCTGACATCGACGACGCCGTAGCGCGAATCGTTTTTGGTGCGTTCTACCAATCGGGGCAAAGTTGCATCGGTGTGCAGCGGGTTTACGTCCATGAAGAAATTTATCCGCTATTTAAAGATAAATTACTAAACGCTACGCGAGCACTGAAAATGGGTGACCCGAAAGATCCTTCAACCTTTATTGGCCCCATGATTTCGGAAGGCGAAGCTAAACGCCTGCAAGACTGGATTGACGAGGCAGTAGAAGCTGGCGCAAAGCTTTTATGCGGTGGCAAAAGGGAAGGTGTCATGATGCAAGCCTCCTTACTAGAAAGTGTTGGGAAAGGACAAAAGCTCCGAGAAGAAGAGGCCTTTGGGCCAGTAGCGATTCTTGAACGTTTTAATGACTTCGACGCGGTGCTGGAAGAAGTTAACGATAGCAAGTTCGGTCTGCAGGCAGGGATATTTACACGGGACTTATACAAGGCGAATAAAGCATGGGATATCCTCGAGGTTGGAGGCGTCATAATCGGCGATGTACCGTCCTGGCGTGTTGACCATATGCCTTATGGCGGAGTGAAAGACAGCGGCCTGGGTCGTGAAGGTATTAAGTATGCAATCGAAGACATGACTGAACAACGTTTACTGGTGATTCGCACGCCATAAATTGGATATATGATGCCCATAGGCAGAGGGTTTCATCCCCCTTGCGAGCCTCGGATGGATCTGCACAGGTTTTGGGCTTCACTTTCGCTTTATCGAACGTCCGGCTTTTTCTTCTAATGGCTTATCTGGCCATCTGTGTTTGGGGTAGCGGCCCTTCATATCCTTAGCGACTTCAAAGTAAGAGCTGTTCCAAAAGTTAGCGAGATCACTGGTGGTCTGGATAGGCCTCCTGGCCGGTGACAGCAATTCAAAACGTAAGGGAACGCGACCTTCAGCCAGGGTCGGAGAGCTTAGCTCGCCAAACACCTCTTGAAGCACAACTGAAACTGTTGGGCCTTGGTCACTGTCGTAGCGAATTGGAACACGTTTCTGACTTGGTGTTTGGTAATGCGTTGGGGCTTCGCTTTCGATGCGCTGCTGATCATTCCAGTCCAGGCAGCTTTTCACTAGCTCAAGAATGTTTACTTTTTTAAGTGCGTTCATACTGCTGACGCTAGATAAATAGGGTAGCAGCCAAGTCTCGATATCGTCGATTAAGCTTTGTTTTGACAAGCTTGGGAAGTTTTCAAGGTGTTGTCCTAGCCAGCTTGCTCGGGCCAGCCAGTCATCGCATTGCTGCGTCCAGTTTAAAACGCTTAAGCCTTGTTTCTTGACCAGCTGAGCCAGGCATTGGGTGAAGGCATCGTTTGGAATATTGCTGATGACTTGGCTATCTATGGTAATCGCGCCAATACGGGTTTGCATAGAGCCCGTTATTTTCTGCGTTTTAGGGTTGATCTCGAAACGTTCTTCTTCGTTGATATGCTCGGACAAGACTTCGAGAGCTGAGGCTTTGTCAATGGCTGCCGCGCTATAAATCCGGCCCTCTTTCTTCTGTGCATCGCAGTCAGCAATGACTAACCAAGGCTCATCAAAGAGTGAATCGTCTTCGTTGAGGTAAGCGCCTTTACCGTTCGCCATCAAATATTTGCCGTCTCCTGCTTGGCGCTGTTTGGCCAGTCGCTCAGGGAAGGCGATGAGTAAGAGTTTGCCAAGGTCTGCAGGGTAGATAGTCGGCTCAATATCTGCTTTCGAAGCGGCTAATTTTGCTAATTGCTTTTGCAGCGACTGAGTGCTTGAGAAGGCTTGCTCGACTCGTGAACGATGGAAGGCGTAGTCTTTAAGGGACTGTGCTTTGTCTCGGCCAAAATCCGACAGCGCGTTGAGACGTCTGGATATGTCGGTATCTCTATTATGGAGAAAGATATCTTGTTCAGAAAGCAGAGCGGCTAAGTTGCAAGCGACACGCTGATCTTCGGGCTTGTCGGTGCTTAACAACATACTTGCAAGGCGCGGGCTAACAGGTAGCTTTGCCGCGAGCTTGCCCAGTCGGGTGACCTGAGCTTGTTGATCCAGCAAACCGAGGTCTTTGAGTACTTGCATCGCGGCATTGTAATGCGCTTCCGGAGGCGCCGTGAGCCAGGGGATGCTCTGGTAGTTGTTATTTCCCCAAAGGCATAATTCTAAGCCGAGCTGAGTTAAGTCACTTATGCAGATTTCTTCGCTTTGAAAGTCACTCAGAGACTGTTGTTTGCTCTCGCTCCATAAGCGAATACAGTGGCCAGCCTGGGTTCTGCCTGCACGGCCCTGACGCTGTTCGGCCGATGCTTTGGATATGTACTTGGTTTCCAGACGACTCATACCGGAGCCAGCGTCATAACGCATTTGACGTTCAAGGCCACTGTCAATGACGCAGCGAATCCCTTCGATGGTCAAGCTGGTTTCGGCGATATTAGTGGCGAAAATAATCTTTCTTCGGCCTTGCTCGTCTTTCTGCAGAGCCTGCTCCTGTTTCTGAAGGCTTAGCCCGCCATAGAGTGGCAGAAGTAGCAGGTCATTGTCGGAATAACGTTCTTGCGCACTGGCTAGGCAGCGCTTAATTTCACCTTGGCCGGGGAGGAAGACCAGAATATCGCCGTGTGCATCATCTTGAAGCGCGCTTCGGATGGCTCTGAGAACTTGCTTATCGAGGTATTCATTAGGACTATTGGCGGCTTGATAGTCAGTAGCTACCGGGAATGTTCGCCCCGGGCATTCTACGATGGGGGCTGCGTTCATATAGTGTGAGAGCATTTGTGTATCGATGGTCGCAGACATGACCAGGAGCATCAAATCATCTCTAAGCGCTTGTTGAACTTCGAGACAAAGCATTAGTGATAAGTCACTATGAATTGAACGTTCGTGAAACTCATCGAAGATCACCAGGCCAATATCAGATAGCTCCGGGTCCTGCTGTAATCGTCGGGTGAGAATACCTTCAGTAACGACTTCGAGAACGGTGTTTTGCGACACATTTCGATCATTCTTGATCTGATAACCTATGCGTTCACCGACTTTCTCCCCAAGCTGTTTCGCGAGGTAGTAAGCAATGGCCTTAACGGCTACACGGCGAGGCTCCAGTAAAAGAATCTTTTTCCCTTGAAGTGCCAAGTCCTTGAGTAAGGCCAAAGGTAAAGCGGTTGATTTTCCCGCACCGGGTTCGGCTTGAAGTACTAATGCCTTATGTTCGCTCAGTTGAGCAATCACTTGAGGAAAAAACTGGGAAATGGGTAACAAAGACAGGGCTCCAGAATGACAGGCTTGCGTCATTTTATAAGATCCTGAGCGCAATAAAAGCCTTTAATTAAGTGAAACAGCAGCTTGTCTGGTTTTGTCAAAACGGGGTTTAGCGACTATATATAGTATCGAGTGAAGAACTATATATATAAAATCGGGTTAACAGCTCTATTTGGAGAATGATAATAATGCTAAAAAGAATTGCCCTATTTGTTACCATATTGATGCTGTTTTCTTCCCAGGGTTTTGCTGGTGGCGATGCACCTTATCCGGCCGACTGGCGTTCCTGGACATCGGTTTCTACCCCCTTGACCAGTATCGGTGCTCTACCAGGCTGTGACGCAGATGTAAGCAGTTTACCGCCTATTTATCAGGGAACGGTTGAGACATATTGCGGTGTTAGGCCAGAAGGCCCTGGTGCCGTTTCGGTATTGGTCGAGCCAAGTAAGACGGAGAGTTACAAGACCAAAGATGGAAAAATGGCCGATGGTGCATCGATGATTCTTCACCTTAAGGAATTAGGTATTCTTCTCGTTACTGGCCACAAAAGTGGTGACGCAGTTTATAGCGTTTTCAAAGAGGATGGAACGGACATTACTGCAGCGGACCCTGCCTCACCCTTGAGTGTAGAGACATGCTCGACTTGTCACTCAGGCTATGAAGCGTTTTGTGTCAAAGGCCAATGTGCTAGTGGGCAATAGCCGTAATGGTTTCTAAGTTATCAAGGACGGGTAAGTGACGATATGAACAAGCTATTCCAGATAGGCAATATTTTACTGCTATCGTTTATGGGTTTCGCTCTAGTGATTGTGTTATCACTTAGCTGGGTGCTCTACAGCAGTATGTACAATGCTGAAAGAGATAAGCTGATTCAGGTTAGTGAAGCTAGCCTAAAACCAATCGTTAATTTAGCAACACGCAGTGTCAATGGTGCCAACAAAATGAAACTGCGTAATAAAGATGCGCAATCTTTGTATGCGTCTTCAGGTTTGCTTTATTTGAAAATAGAAGGGATGTCTAAAGCGAGCCCCGCCTAGGCGTTTGCGAAAGCTCAGCCACCTCGTGCAATGGAATATGAGTACAGGGCTGAAATCGGGGGCGTGCAGCAAGCTTCTATAGACGAACTGCTCGCCAGTACTCATAAGCAATTTATTGATACAGAAGACTATTTATTTTTAAGCAGGTCGCCTCTGGATGAGGTGGAAAACGGAGCGCAAATTACGGCAGTATTTTCTGTGCTTAGTCTAGAAGGGATTCAGCGTCATATCTTGAAGGAAATGGCCTGGCCAGTGTTAGTAGTGACTGTGTTAGCTGCGATCTGCGCCTTACTTATCGGCCGACACATCTCCAAACCGATCTCTGATGCTTCGAGACAAATCAGCCATATTAGTCATACCTTAGATATGGGGCTCCGTGTTGAGTCCAGCTCACCCGTGATAGAAATAAATGGCATGGTACTAACCTTCAATAAATTTCTAGATCAAGTCGAAGGAATCATTAAGCAGTTAACTGAGCTGGTTGATCATATTAGCGAGGCATCAGAGTAATTGAGCTCTTTGACGATTAATACTCAAGATAGAATTAATCAACAGAAAGACCAATCTGAACGCGTTGCGACAGCGATTACACAGATGAGTGTGGCAGTATCTCATGTGACGGATAACGCGCATTCGGCAGCGGAAGCAGCGAAAGAAGCGAACTCCGAGGCCGAATCCGGGTCCCAAGTTGTTAATGTTGCGGTATCGGTGATTGATCAGCTAGCTGAAGGTGTCGAACATACAGCCGAGACCATACAGCGTGTTGAACAGGATACGCACAACATAAGTACCGTGTTAGATTTTATTCGAGGCATCGCTGATCAAACAAACTTACTAGCCTTGAATGCCTCCATCGAGTCGGCTCGTGCAGGAGATAGTGGTCGCGGCTTTGCCGTCGTTGCAGATGAAGTGCGTACCTTGGCGAGTCAGACACAGAAATCGACTGAAGAAATTCAGCACTTGGTTCAGCAGCTACAGGCGGGTACCGAAGGTGCAACTGAGTCAATAGCTTTAGGCCAAGAAATGGCTAAAGACAGCGTGGAAAAAGCTCGAGACGCTGATAATTCCTTGCAAGCAATCACCCGAAGTGCTCACACGATCAGTGATATGAATGCGCAAATAGCGACGAGCGCAGCAGAGCAAGCAGAGGTGACAGAAAGCGTTAGCCGAAGTATTAATGAGATTTCTGAGCTGTCAGAACAAATTGCTACTGACTCCCATAACTTTGCCAATTCCAGTGCACAGCTTGGTGAGCTAGCCGCTCAACTTAAACAGCACATCGAAAAGTTTAAATTGGGATAAATCCAGCGTTGGCAGAGGGTTTCATCCCTCGCTGGATTAACCCTGTGCTTGCCCGCTTGCGAGCCGAGGAAGGCTGTGCATACATCTATGCTGCGAAGTGTTTTTCATCCAGCAGAAGCTAATCGAATAATCTCTGGATAACCCTTTTCCACCAACGCCTCTTCATTACTCTTATAAAATCCACGTAGCTTAAGAATGCGATGCATTTCAGATAGTCGATAGCTGGGAACGGTTGGGAGCAAATGATGTTCGCAGTGATAGTTCACATAATTCGGTGCAAACAGTAAACGCTCCCACCAGTTGGCGATGGTTGTACGTGTCGTGTGGCGAACATCCTCTGAGGCAAGTGCTGGCATGGCGCCGTGCTCGGCGATTTGACGAACTCGAATGATGAAGGGATGAGTAAAAATATAGGCAATCCACCATAAAGCATAGAGGCTGGCATGTCCGCTCGCCGCCAAGATACTAAAAAATATAAGGTGGAAACTGACGACGTGAAGGTAGTTTCTAAGTCCCATTTTCCAGCCAGCATCTGTTCCGATCTTATCGCTGTTTACACCCAAGGAAACGGCATTTCCAGCACGCCCTGGAAGTACATAAAATAACAAAGCTGATGTTGCCTTGAGCCCAGATAAACCAAGAAAGTCACGAATGATCTTGCGCTTAAAGCTATCTTTGCTAACCGGGTATTGAGCAATGTTACCAACATCGGGGTCTTCGTCGGTTCCGGTTTTAGTGTGGTGAGTAAAGTGATAAGGACGGTAGAAGTCGATAGGCACAAGTACCGGAATACCTGCCAACCAATGGCCAACCAGGTCATTCTGCTTTTGGGTGGAAAAGAATGAGCGGTGAGAGCATTCATGCAGAAGTATACCAAGACCGAGTTGCCGTCCTCCTAGAATGAATAAAGCCACTATGACGGTAATGATATTTGGCCAAACAGCAACGATAAAGAAAGCAAAAGCGATGAGTAGCCAGTTGAAGGCAAACATTAGATAAGCCCTTAGGTCAGAAGCAGATTTCAGGTAGCGAATTTGGCCAACCGATAGGTAATCGCTAGCTTTTTGCTTTACCGTTTTTGCTGAATCGCTTACTGAACTCATATCGACCTCGTATTTATTGTGCATCCTATACTTTTCATACTAGCAGCAATAACGGTATTCAATCAATAATATGAATTTGTATTCATTTTATTTGTAGGTGAGTACCAATTTTTTGAATGTGTTGGAACTATCATGTTCTTTTGAAGTCATAACTACATATGCGTATCCCTCATATTGAGGTATAAGAGATAGGAGTTGCCCGCGTGTACGGTTCTAAAGTGCGACGTTTTACAGGCTTGATGGTATGTCTTTTGTTGAGTGTGAATTATATGGCCTCGGTAAATGCTCAAGAACGAAACTTACGTTTTACCAGCTCAGATGAGCCAGGCAGTCTGATTGAGCTTTACACTTCACAAGGTTGTAGCAGTTGCCCTCCAGCTGAACGATGGATCAGTAAGTTCAAGCACGATAAGCGTTTATGGAAGTCACTTTTCCCTTTAGCCTTCCATGTTGATTATTGGGATTACATCGGTTGGAAGGATGAGTTTGCCAAGGCTCAATATGGCAATCGGCAGCGCCTTTATCAGCGTCTAGGTTTAATTAGACAAGTCGCGACTCCGGGATTTATTGTGAGTGGCAAGGGCTGGAATGGGTGGTTTCGGTGTCAACGCTTACCCCAGGCACAGAGGGTAGAGGGTCTAGGTGGTTTACAGATTGATATTGATGGACGCGAGGTGTTAATTCGCTATACCACCAAGATAGAAGCAGAGCAGGATAAGTCGTTCAAGATCAATATAGCCTTACTCGGCTTTGATATGCTCTCAAACATTAATGCTGGTGAAAACCGCGGCAGAAATCTACAGCAAGATTTTGTTGTACTGTCCTTACACCATGAGTTTTTACTCAGCAAGAAAGATACTGCTAGTAGGCAGGAGTTGTGGAGCAGTCGGCTTCGATTGCCGGAAAGTGTTGATCGCCTCGGTGTAGAGATGGCATTGCTAGGCTGGACTACCAAGGGAGGTGAGTTAAATCCATTACAGGTCACAGGAGGGTGGTTGTAATGATAATCATTATCAATTAATGTATTTGTTATTAGTTAGATAAATACCGAGGGAAAGTATATGCCTAAGTTGATAGATGATAACTGGATTGTGATTACTTCACTTGGAATGGCGTTGTTCATGTGTGTACTTGCTCTGGTGTTCCCAATCTCTTATTAAACCTTTCTTGCAGAATTGCAGGGTTAAATCGTCGTGTCGCTTTAACGTTAATAGCTTCGTTTGTCCTACTGATAGAACTGTGTATTTAAGGTTTTAGGTAGCATTAGGGTGATGAGGTAAGCATTAAATAGTATTCAGCGCTTTACAATTAGTGAACCCAATCACTTATGAAAGTACTAGGATCAATATATGGAAGTATTTGCAGACTATCAACTCACGCTACTCATTGTTGGACTGACCGGCTTATTGCTGCTCACCCAAATACTTGTTTCTGACGCAGCATCAATTAAATTGAAACATACACCGGGTTATCCCGTCGAAGCTGATCACGCTAGATTTTTATTTCGAGCCTCTCGTACTTATTCAAATACCAATGAGACGATCGCGGTATTTATCCTGTTTGCTTTGTTTGCTGTTTATAGTGGTGCCGATGCAAGCTATATCGACGCGTTTTCTGTGACCTATTTTGCTGGGCGTGTGATGCATATGTTGTGCTATTACGCGA
>NZ_LWEY01001944.1:0-722 GCF_001634935.1 Oleiphilus sp. HI0043
GGAATACGCTGAATTCCGTTTTTATAGCTTTGTTCTATTTCTTCTTTATTGCCGCCAAACATATCAGTTTTATTGAGCATATCTTTGACATTGCCGCCGGCGCAGAAACTCTTTCCTTCTCCGGTCAGCACCATGACGCGAATTTCGCTGTTATTGTTTGCTAAATCGCATACACGCTCGATTTCTTCAACCATTGCTTCGTGAGACATCGCATTGTGAATATCAGGTCTATTCAACGAGACAAGCAAGACGTGCCCGTCTTGTTGAACGCGTAGCTCTTTAAAGGTTTGCATATTGTGCGAAAGGTCGATTAGGTTGGTCATGCTTGGCCCGTAATACAGTTTCTATGTGTCTTGCTCAATACGGAGAAATTCTTGTTTGAGGTCGACTAGTTTGCTGGCATCACTTAGCTTTGGCAGTGCTGACAGTGAGTGGTCGGTTTGTAGCAGTAAGGCTTCATTCTTGTCGACAAGTATATTTAACATCTCATGTTCTTGAGCCTTAACCTGATACATGTTCTGCATGGTCGCGACATTGCTTTGGAAGGTTGATAAGACCTCTGCCGAGTCACGATATAAAGCATTATTGCTAAGTGCACTTTCAAGGCGAGTAGCATTTTCCAGGAGGGTTTCTGTATGTTCTAGATTTTGTTTTAGTTCTTGTCGAAGTCGATCAAGGCGTGCTTGATCTTGAGCGAGTTGGTCCTGATTTTCGTCGAGCAG
>NZ_LWEY01001945.1:0-1056 GCF_001634935.1 Oleiphilus sp. HI0043
TAAGCTACATTGTCGTGGGTGCTCTGCTTGCTTCATCTATCGCCCATGCCGGTGCTGCCTTACATATCGCCACACATGCTGTTGGTAAAATCACCCTCTTCTTCTGCGCCGGTGCAATTATGGTTGCCAGTCACAAAAAGAACATCAGCGACATGGTGGGACTTGGCCGGCAAATGCCACTCACCTTTGCTGCTTTTGCGATTGGTGCAATAAGTATAATTGGCCTTCCTCCTATGGCAGGAACCTGGAGCAAGTGGTATCTGACAATGGGCGCTCTTGAATCTGACAAGCTCATCATTGTCGCCGTGCTAATGATAAGTTCCTTGCTTAATATCGCTTATCTTTTGCCCATCCCAATCAAAGCATTCTTTAATACCCAAGCAAAAGAATCTAAGCCTTGGGCATGGTCGGACACTAAAGAGGCTCCGTTACCAATTTTAATAGCACTTGGCGTGACTTCGTTTGGATGTCTTGCCTTGTTCTTCTATCCTCAACCCCTGATCGATCTAATAAATTTGATTCCAGGTGTATCAACGAATATGGGGGAAGGCTAAATGTCTGATCATCACTCTTCAGATGGCTGGTTCGACAAGCCAGAAAACGTCAAAAAGATGTTAAAAGTATTTTATGTCGCATGTGCTTTGCTAGTGATTGCTGACTTTATTGTTCACCGCCATATTTACCACAGCTGGGAGAACTTCCCTGCTTTTTATGCCATTTACGGCTTTGTAGGCTGTTCTATTCTCGTTTTCATAGCAACATGGATGCGAACCTTTCTGATGCGAGGTGAAGATTACTACGATGAGTAATGTGATTCCATTTCTTCCCCTAATGCTAGGTGCTTTAGCTGCGTTACTATTACGTGGCTGGACACGAAACCTCATCATGTTAGCGGCTCCCATTTTAGGTGCTCTTAACTTGGTCGGCCTAGAGCATGGCGTATTCTGGTCTATGGAGTTTATGGGCTATGCACTAGAGCCAGTTAAGGTTGATAAACTTAGCTTGATGTTTGGCTATCTTTTCCATCTTGCTGCTCTAATCGCCATCATCTACGCC
>NZ_LWEY01001946.1:0-950 GCF_001634935.1 Oleiphilus sp. HI0043
GTTGACTCCGTTAAGGCTCGCGAAAGCTGCTGAATCGAAGAGTATCTGTCCATTTCAAGCGGATCGAAGTCTTCATAGTCGGGAGCTTTCAGACCTTCTTTTTCGGCTCTGAACAGTACTTGAGCTTCGGTTTCCATATCCATACGACGAAGCTGTTCACGTAGACGTTCAATGGTTGCCGACATTTCTTCCAGCGTGAAGCCAAAGTCACTAATTTGTTGTTCCAAGCGACCGCGCGAGATACTGGTCTCACCTGCAAGGTTAACCAGGGAGTCGAGTAGGCTGGCAGAAACACGGATCGTTTCTTGAGGTGCCACTTTTTGGACTGCTTGAATATTCTCGGCTGGTGTTTGCTTGTCAGAGGTTTTGGTTTTCTTCGCAGGTGCTTGTCTTGCTGCTTTGACGGTTTCTTCAGCAGCGATAGATTTACTTGGCGTGGCTGCTTTGCTTGGTTCAGCTTTAGGTGTTTCGCTAGTGTTAGAAGGTGTTGCATGTTCTTCAGTTAGTGCGTCACCTGAAGCTAGAGCTTCTAGTTCATCGACAAGTTTCAGGAGTTCATCCTGGCTCTTAAGTACAGAATCCTTAAGGGCTCCTTCAAATGCTTCCTTATTTGATTGAGCTTTGAGCAAACGAGATTCCAAGTCATGACTCTCATCAGCTAATTTAGCCAAATTTGAAAGTCTGGCTCCACCCTTCAAGGTATGAAGTATGCGTTGAATTTCTAAATTTGGCGTTTCTTCTTTTGGTGACTTAGACCACTCGGAAATTTGTTCTTCTAGCGCTTCGATTAGCTCGCGCGCTTCTTCGACAAATAGCTCCAACACTTCTAGGTCGACATCGTCGCCTAATGCTTGTGCTAGCGTAGATGTTGCGATAGGTGCTGCGGTTTCGGAAGGACTGGATACTTCGCTTTTAAGTCCCGCTTTATTCACTTCAGCAATTAATTCAGG
>NZ_LWEY01001947.1:0-980 GCF_001634935.1 Oleiphilus sp. HI0043
ACCGTAGAACCAAAATCCGTCAAGAGAGAAAAGAAGTTAGCCAGTCAGATACAGATGAATCTGTTCTATTCTAAGGCCTAAGGCTAGTCGTAGATACTAGGAATAGGCTGGCGCTTGTGTTGGGTGCTTTGATAAATCTTCATCAAGCGCTCTTCAGCCCATTCTTCGATTTCTTTTCCTTCCAAAAAATCATCGATTTGATCATAGCTGATACCCAATGCGTCTTCATCTTTCTTGCCCGGTTCGTTGGACTCAAGATCTGCAGTTGGGGCCTTGGATATAATAGCCTCTGGCGCGCCAAGAAAGCTTGCGCAAGCACGCACCTGACGCTTATTCAAACCAAACAAAGGGATCAAATCCACTGCACCATCACCGTATTTGGTGAAAAAGCCGGTTATATTTTCTGCAGAGTGATCCGTTCCCAATACCAAGCCACCCAAAATACCGGCGATATGATATTGGGCAACCATCCGCTCTCTCGCTTTGACGTTACCTTTTGAAAAGTCCAAACGTTGATCGGAAGCATGTAACTGGTCTACCGAGTCCAGTGCTGCAGTCACCTCTTGATGGATTGCATCGGAAGCTGACTTTACGTTTACCGCAACTGCGTGACTTGGTTGAATAAAGTCAATTGATAGCTGCGCATCATGCTCATCAGCCTGCTCGCCATAAGGTAGCCGTACTGCAACGAACTGGAAGCTATGAGGGTGAGCATTTTCCTGGTTAAGCTGATCAACGGCCATTTGCGCCAACTTTCCACAGGTGCAAGAGTCGATGCCACCACTAATGCCAAGCACCAAAGTTTTCAAACCTGAATCTTTCAATTTCCGCTTGATAAATGCAACACGCGTATTGATTTCCTGCTCAACATCTATCTCAGGCTTAACTTTCATTTCTTGCAATATTTGCTGACGTAGACTCATTCTCTTAACCAACCTTTCTATAAAAACAGTGCCCTTGTAAGAGCCTTTCAATTAAAG
>NZ_LWEY01001948.1:0-676 GCF_001634935.1 Oleiphilus sp. HI0043
TACTTATCACCGCATTGTTAGGCCGAATATTCTATCTGAGCCTGAAGATTCACCCTATGCTACGAATCATTTTGCTGCCCAAGAGCAATTAAAATCAAAAACTGCCCCTGTCGCGCCAATGTCTTTACTAGAAATTCAGTAGGCCGGCTGGTGAGTTCAGAAACTGATGAAAGCTTAATAACGCTATTTGAAGATGCTAATCTTCTTGCCGTTCATAAGCCAGCTGGTATCCCTTTTCACTGTGATGACCTACTTCAAGGGATTGTGCAAAAGGTTAGGCTTCAGTTCGAATCTGAGCAGCTTTTCCCTGTTCATCGCTTAGATAAAATGACTTCTGGATTGATGGTTTTCGCAAAGACTCAGGCCTCGAACAAAGCAATAAGTGAAATGCTCCAGAATAAAACCATCGAAAAGTACTATCTGGCACTGAGTACTAAGAAACCAGGTAAAAAGCAGGGGGCGGTTGCCGGTGATATGGTTAAAGGGCGTCGTGGTAGTTATTTGCTTCGTCGAGAAAAAACTAATCCTGCTGTGACTCGTTTTTTCGCCAAGGCGCTCGACCCGATGTTGAATAAAGATACTGAACTGAGCACGAAAGAAGGCTATTGGCTATTTGCATTAAAGCCAGAAACCGGTAAAACTCATCAGCTTCGTGTAGCCTTAAAGTCACTAGCGA
>NZ_LWEY01001949.1:0-917 GCF_001634935.1 Oleiphilus sp. HI0043
TGGTAGTTGTATTCCTTCAATTCAGGCTCTCACTAGCTCATCGATGAAGGCCAGCGACCTACGACTCGTTTATCAAGAGGACTTTGCGGAACACTACGCTAGAACACTGCTAGCATGGTTGGATTCATTTAATAAAGCCTCAGCGACCATCACAGAGCTAGGCTATAGCAAAGAATTTAAACGTATGTGGGAGTTCTACCTCTGCTACTGCGCAGGAGGTTTCAAAGAGCGCTCTATCGGCGTATCTCATATGTTATTCGCTAAACCAGGTTATAGAAACGAGCCCCTGTCTCGCATATAAGGCAGTGATAAGCGATATAGCCAACCACACCATTAAGGAGTCTACTCAATGTCTCGGGAACAACTAAATAGGCTCCTCAATGCGGTGTTATTCCAAAGCTGTTGGTTTCTGGCAATTTTATCAGATTGGTACCTGGCGCTCTGCGCATTCGCCTTGCTATTAGTGCATTTCGTTCGAACAAACGCATCGACTCACAACTCATTAAAACTCTTGTATATCGCGTGTATCGGCATTCTGATCGACAGCTTGCTTATGCATCTAGGCGTTTACCAGTTTCCGAACCCCGAGTTAAGAACCAACGATTTTATAATTCCCTTGTGGTTAATCATAATGTGGTGTGCGTTTACGCTCACACTGCTTTCGTCGCTGCAATGGTTTTTAGCCAAGCCATATTTTTTCATCTGCTTATGTTGCATTTCCGGACCCGCTTCATACCTGGCAGGCCGTCACTTCGGCGCGCTTCACTTTGCAGACGCCTCCCTTATTTTCATCATCCTAGAATGGTTCGTAGTCGGAGTTCTGTGTACTGCAATCTTCCCCTCTTCACCAAAGGAGGATCTGCCAGCCCAAGGAGGCAAATATGCAAGCTATTAGCAGTTTCTCAATTGCCAGTTTC
>NZ_LWEY01001950.1:0-853 GCF_001634935.1 Oleiphilus sp. HI0043
GCAACAATGGAATATTAAATTGGTCAAACAATGAGCGCTATTTAGAACTTAAGTTTAAAAGCGTCTGTAACTCTATGAAATAATTATGGCAGATGGGCTTATTTTTCGGTGTTAAAAAATGTAACATTTGGTTTCAATTGAAACTTGAATGTCATATTGCTCAGATATAACACTACTTTCTTGGTGCCGTTTCGCCAAGATATCTGCTATCTTTGCAATCACTATCGTTCTGTCGTTCTCATTACATAAAAACAATATTTGGGGTCAGGCATGAGTAACAGCAAATTAAAACCTTTAACAGGTGCTGATACAGCTTGGTTGCGTATGGACTCTCCTACCAACCTGATGATTATAAATGCCATGCTCATTACCGAGAGTATGGCTTTTGATGATTTTAGAAATACCATCATTAATCGTTTCTTACGTTTTCCACGCTTTACTTCTTGCCCTGTATTCAAGACCGGGCAGTATTATTGGCAGGAAGATCCTTACTTCGATATTGATAACCATGTTAAACGTGTTGCGCTAACAGGTAATGCAGACAAAGAAGCTCTACAGAGCTATCTTGCGGATCAGGCGAGCATACCGCTGGATGCAAGCAAACCTTTGTGGCAGCTATTGTTTGTCGATAACTATGAGCAGGGTAATGCGATTATTCTGCGGGTTCATCATAGCTATGCAGACGGGCTAGCTTTGATATCTGTTTTTCACTCGATTACCGATGATGCGCCGAATGTGAAACCGTTTTCACCTTCATGTGCGGATAACGACGAGGTAGCGGCCGAAGAAAGTGAGACACTTACTGATATTAATTACGAATGGCCCCGGTACCAGAAAGTAGTGGATACTGCGA
>NZ_LWEY01001951.1:0-1337 GCF_001634935.1 Oleiphilus sp. HI0043
TCCGCTAATTTTGGTTCAGATGTTGGTGATCTTTATCTGGAGAATAGGTAAAAGTAAGGAGGGAGAGCTTGTCTAATTATCGCTTTAGTTTTCTTTTGCTTGGAGGTTTAAGTCTGGCTGGCTGCTCCAGCTTGCCGCCTGAACAACCTCAAAATATTTGTAAAATATTCGAAGAAAAGCCAGACTGGCATGATGCCGCGCTCGATGTACGGGAACGCTGGGGAGTCCCTGTTCACATTCCAATGGCCATAATGTATCAAGAGTCATCTTTTAAATACGATGCGGCACCGCCGATGGAGTACTTCCTTGGATTTATTCCTATCGGTCGAGCGAGCGATGCGTATGGTTATTCTCAGGCTAAGACTCCTGTTTGGGGAGAATATGTAGCTGACGCCGGGAGCACCTTTGCAGATCGCGATGATTTTGATGATGCGATTGATTTTGTCGGTTGGTATATGAATCGAAGTAGCAAGATAAACAAGGTTAGTAAATGGGATGCCTACGCACAATACCTAAATTATCACGAAGGGCATGGTGGTTATCGTAGAGCTAGTTATGAAAAAAAACCTTGGCTAAAAAAGGTAGCGAAGAAGGTTGAGGCTCGGGCTAAAAAATATAGTGAGCAATACTGGTCGTGTAAAGATGACTTAAATAGTGGGTGGTTTTAGACAAGATTGATAGGCATAAAAAAACCTCACAAATGCGAGGCTTTTTTATTATTACTTGCGAGTGCTAGATTAAGCTTGCTTACGACGAGCGAAACCTAGACCAGCCAAACCAAGACCTAGAAGAGCTAGAGTGCCTGGCTCTGCAACTGATACTTCGAATGACTGGTGGATGCCGTCACCGCGCGATTCTACGATTACGCCGTCAACATTTTTGTACTTCGTATATGGCTTGCTACCAACTAGAACGTTTGGTGTTGCATAGTTTTGGCCGATGAAGATGCCGAAGCCTTCAGTGCCTGGATCTGTTGTGTTGTCTTCCAGGTCAGCAAAAAGGCTTGAACCCAAGTTAAAGCGAGTAAGCTTTGTGTCTTTGTCAAGGTCAAAGGTAAACCCATCATAGCCATTGCTATTTGTTTTTGCAGTCCAGTTGATAGTATTGCCCCAGTTGCTTGTAGAGGTGTAGTCACTGCCGTCAAAGCTAATGGTTGTAGCTGTAGGAGAGCTGCCATTTACGACTTCGAAGCTACCAAACCATGTGGCGTTTGATGATACATTTGGGCTTCTCCAACGAACATTCCATTGA
Organism: Oleiphilus sp. HI0043; assembly: GCF_001634935.1. NCBI lineage: Bacteria > Pseudomonadati > Pseudomonadota > Gammaproteobacteria > Oceanospirillales > Oleiphilaceae > Oleiphilus > Oleiphilus sp. HI0043. Next base: position 1,252 of record NZ_LWEY01001951.1, read on the forward strand.
TAGTCATTGCCTTCAGTTGTCCAAAGGTAATAACCGTTTCCTTGTGAGCCAAGGTTGATGTTTGTTGCGGACGTTTCACCAGTGTA
>NZ_LWEY01001952.1:0-726 GCF_001634935.1 Oleiphilus sp. HI0043
GCTGAAGTCGACGAATCAAGTCTTTCATACCACGGGATTCCAGCTGGAATACCGCCGTTGTTTCTGCTGACTTCAGCAATTCAAAAGAGGGCCTATCATCCAGTGGGATATGGTCAATATTAATAGGCTCTTTACCTTTCGCTGCCAAGCGAGGGTTAATCATCTTCAAAGCCCAGTCAACGATAGTTAGAGTACGAAGCCCCAAGAAGTCGAACTTAACCAGGCCTGCATCTTCAACATCATTTTTATCGAACTGGGTAACCAGGCCACCGCCTTCTTCATCACAATAAAGTGCAGCAAAGTCTGTCAGTTTAGTCGGTGCGATAACAACACCACCGGCGTGCTTACCGACGTTACGCGTAATCCCTTCTAGACAGACAGCCATTTCCCAGATCTCCTGGGCTTCTTCGTCTTCATCAAGAAAAGTTTTTAAGGTCGGTTCCTGCTCAATCGCCTTTGACAAAGTCATGCCGATTTCGAAAGGAATCATCTTCGAAAGCCGGTCAGCCAAACCGTAAGATTTACCCTGCACACGCGCAACATCTCGCACCACAGCCTTTGCTGCCATCGTACCAAAGGTAATAATCTGCGATACCGCATCCCTGCCGTAATGATCAGCAACATAAGAGATAACCCGGTCTCGCCCATCCATACAGAAGTCAACGTCAAAGTCAGGCATCGAGACACGTTCCGGGTTCAAGAAACGTTCGAATAGTAGATCGTATT
>NZ_LWEY01001953.1:0-819 GCF_001634935.1 Oleiphilus sp. HI0043
TTAATATTTCTTGCGGTGCAGGCTGGCCCGCCAAAGAATGAACACTCATATAAGTCCTTTAAAATCAGATAGCTTTAACGATAGTCTGTTACTTTGCCATCAAGACTAACACAAAATAGTGTAGGCTTTCTTTACAAGCAATAAAATCTTCATCAGTGATATTTTAATGGTCAAATACGTAGCCCACAGAGCGGCGGCTTTTGAAGAACTCGGGGTTCTTAGGGTCGTCTTCAAAGTACTTTCGAAAACGGACAATAAAGTTATCGACGGTACGAGTCGATAGGTCTTTGGAAAAACCCCAGGCAACTTCTAAAATTTCTCCGCGTGACAGCGCTTTACCACGATTGTTAATCAATAACCTGAGCAAGCGAAGCTCTTGTTCAGTTAGGCTTATTTGTTGCCCTTTGCAATAAGCAACAGATTGAAGGAAGTCGATTTTGTTGCTGCCAAAGCTATATGGGTCCTGACTTCCACTCGCCGCGTCAATACTATTATCTTGCCAGCTACTTTGTTTTAAAAGGCGCTCAACTCGTAACAGGAATTCTTCTAGGTTAAAGGGTTTAGAAAGATAGTCATCGACACCGTGGTTAAAACCCTCAATTCTGTCTTGAGCACTATTCTTGGCTGATAGAATAAGGATTGGCAAACGCTCATCTTCTAAGCGAATACGTTTAAGAACAGAGACACCGTCTATGCCGGGCAGCATCACATCCAAGACTATTAAATGCGGCCGCCACTGTTTCCATAAGGCTAGACCGGAAGTCCCTGTTTCCGCTAACGCCACCTTGTAACCTTGAAGCTCCAAATTTAAACGCAACC
>NZ_LWEY01001954.1:0-1315 GCF_001634935.1 Oleiphilus sp. HI0043
TTAGTGTTTGCCTTTACGATGATTCTGGCGGGTAAGTGCCAGGACTTATTAGGGCCCAGGGTAACGGCACTGATTGGTGGCGTGTTAGTGGGTGCAGGTTTGCTGGTGATTTCGCAAAGCACGAGTTATACAGCTTGGGTGCTTGGTTTTGGTGTGCTCACCGGTGCAGGTATCGGTTTTGGTTATGCTTCGGCTACGCCACCTGCACTGAAGTGGTTCCCCGGCGGGCAGACCGGACTTATTGCGGGTTTGGTCGTTGCAGGCTTTGGCTTGGCACCTGTCTATATTGCCCCCTTGGCTTCTTACCTTGTTGGTGAGTGGGGTTTGCAAAGCACCATGATGTTTTTTGGCGCTGCATTCTTTATTGCCTTAAGCATTCTATCCCGTTTTCTTAAGAATCCGCCTGAGGGCTATGTTCCTGCTGAACCAGAATCTTCGGATCAGAATGTAGTTAAAGAACTGCCTGCCAAAACAGAGCAAGAAGACTTGGAACCGGTTCAACGCAGTGAGCCTGAAAGATCCATGGATGCATCACTGGTTATTAAAACGGCTTCATTTTGGAAACTCTGGTTTCTGTATTTTATTGGCGCTGGAGCCGGGCTAATGGTGATTGGTAGCGTGGCTGGGATGGCGAAGCAAAGTATGGGTAACGCTGCGTTTATCGTCGTCGCCATCATGGCGGTAGGTAATGCCTCAGGACGGATTATTGCTGGCGTGGTGTCTGATGCCATGGGTAAAAACCTTGCCTTGGCAATCTTCCTGGCGCTTCAGTCTTTGAATATGTTTCTGGCGATATTCGTCGTCTCTAGTGAGGGGGCGATGGCGTTCTTTATTGTCTTGTCGGCGACCTTTATTGGCTTTAATTACGGTACCAATCTGGCGCTTTTTCCTGCCTTTTGTAAGGGTTGGTGGGGCTTGAAGTCCTTTGGTATCAATTATGGCCTTCTGTTTACTTCGTGGGGAATAGGCGGTTTTGTGATGACCAAAATATCGGGAGCGATAGTCGCGAGTACCGGATCCTATGTCTGGTCATTTATCGTGGCTGGAATTCTACTGGCGATTGCCGCTTTCGTTGCATTACGAATGAAAGAACCTAAGAGTGTTGCCTAGAGCATGAAAAAAGGGGCGGGTCTAAATCGACCGGCCCCTTTTGTTTAAGTAAGACTAAACCTGTTTAACACTTAGTTTAGTAAATCATTACCTAAGTTGATTAACTGCGTCTCACCATTGCTATCATCAACACCGTCATTGTCATTGACGACATAAACAGTATTGTCTGCAGTTACGGCTAAGCCTTCCATTTTCTCGTAAGTCG
>NZ_LWEY01001955.1:0-1288 GCF_001634935.1 Oleiphilus sp. HI0043
CACCCTGGTGAAGCTGCGCGACTGCTCGGGCATGGTAGCGCTGGCCTAATCCAGCAGGATAGGCTTCATGCAATCACTGAGCTCTCCAATAAGCTTGGTGGACATATTCTATTAAAAGGCAGTGGAAGCTTACTTGCCAGCAAAGGCGAAACAATCAGCATTTGCCCTTATGGCAACCCAGGCATGGCAAGCGGGGNAATGGGAGACGTACTAAGTGGAATAATTGGCAGCTTGGTCGCTCAAGGCTTCGATGAGGGCTTTGCCTTGCGTTTAGCAACCACCCTACACGCTCGTGCAGCAGACATTGCTGCCAAACAATCTGGCGAACGTGGCTTATCTGCATGCGATTTGATACCAGTCGTCAGATCGCTACTCAACAAGCTAAATTACGAGCTATAGGTATGACGAGAAAATCTTATGCCTGAATCTTAGTTTTGTTTTTCTCGACCTTCCTGATTCAGTTTTGACCTAACGTCCATCAAAACCTTGCCGTAAGTATTTTCGGCTCGGCGGTCACGACCACAACCCCAATAATAATCGTATTGGCTATTTTCCAGTATCTTCCTGCTACCGCTATCTAAAAGAAGCTGAGCGACCTGAGGATGGCTACGACAATAAGTATAAACCGCTCGCGTCATAACCGTTCGTTTGACTTGAGCCCAGTCTTTTCGAACTTTATGAAAGCGAGATCTACCCATGCGCCTCGCCTGTTTGGCGGTTGACGATTTCCGGATCTTTTCAAAGTAGGAAGGAGAAGTTTCCTGAAACTTCATCGCCTGATAGTAATGCTCGATACTCGGCCACAATAAACCCTCGAGTAAAAAAGAAGCCAGCTTATGAGTACCAAGCGCTTCGTCTTCATTGCTACGTGATAGAAATAATGCATCTTCGTCTAAATCAGGAAATAACAAATTTTTTACTCTTGGACTGTTGAAAAAGCCATCATACCCGATACGTCTTGATCAAAACAGTGGTGAGCGTACACTCGAAGTTACCGAGCGTACTCACCACTTAAGGCGTTCAATGACTCTGTCTAATCTTTAACACGAATAACAATAAACGAAGGACTTCCTTGACGAACGATCAATGCCGGAACAGCTCTATCTGAAGGAAGACTCTCTACCACCTTTTGAAATTCTTTTACCGACGTGAATTTCTGGTTATTGAGTCGAGTGATGATATCACCCTGTTTAATCCCTGCTTCACGTGCTGCACCCGACTCTACCTGGATAACATGAACACCGCCATCCAAATTCAAATCATCCAAGGTCTCATGATCAAGTTCTCG
>NZ_LWEY01001956.1:0-1343 GCF_001634935.1 Oleiphilus sp. HI0043
TTTCTTAGACGCACAGGCTTTGGTTTCGCTTCTATAACCCAAACTTGAGTTTGACCGTACTTTCCTTCTTGCAAAATCTTGTAGTCATATTCATCAGTTTTGCCACTTTCCATATCTTCTGTTGTAAACTCAGAACCAAAGAAAGCGACTGGTTCTTGATCATCAGATGAGCCACTCACCATTCGTTTCACCTTCCCCAAGGCAGACAGGTATAACCAAGACTCGGTATCTCTTGAATCATCTTCGTAGCTATATGTCAGCATGCCCACACCTTTTTCGCGGGCGGGTTCTAGAATGATAGAGATAGCTTTGCTGTCTTTTTTATTAACGCCAGCCTGAATGCTGTAGGATTCAAATCGTTTGATTCGTTTTGACTCGGTGCACGACACTTTCTTGCTCTTGATTTGAAAAGGACAAGAAGAAAGTGTCGATAGACTTAAGTTCATATCAGCCGTTTCTCGCTGAACTACATCCACTTTTTCCATAATACTTTTCGCCTCATTAGCAGCTTGAGACAGTGTGCTAAATGCAATTAGCATCACCAAGGCCGAGACCTTAAAGCTTATCGTTTTCATGCGCCGACCTCCTCTTGACGAACAAGCGCTGCCATATGTTTTTTCCGCCCTAAATCTGGTTTTAGCCAGCTTATCAAGGCAGGCAGTAATAGTAAGTCTGAAGACAAAGCAACTACGATTGATAATGAACCAAAAATACCGGTTTTTGCCAGTCCCATATAGTCTGAGAAGGCAAGCATTGAAAAGCCAATCCCTAAGACTAGGGTAGTAAATGTTACCGCCTGGCCAACTTCTGAGATGGTGCTTTTAAGAGCCGCGTCAACATCACCAAGTTCAAACCACGCATCTCGATAATGTGCAACAAAGTGAATAGTGTCATCCACGGCAATACCAATAATTAAGGGAGCAATAATCAACGTGTCCGTATCTAAAGGTATATCTAGCAAGCCCATCAGACCGAAGGTAAAGAATGCTGGCAGGAGATTAGGAATCATTGAAATCAACCCTGCTTGCACAGAACCTAAAGAGAATATTAACAAGATCGTGATAATAACCAGTGCAAAAGCGAAACTCTTGATTTGTGCCCAGCTGATGTGATCGATTAACTCCATCATTAAGGCTAACTGACCTGTAACACTTACTTCAAGATCTGGATACTGAGCCTTTAAAGGTTCAAAATAACGATCTAGGTCAAGTTGAACCTGCTCAAAGAAATGGGTGTATTCGAACGAGCCCTTGTTCCGCAATTGAGCTGAAATATGAGTCTTGGAGTAGTCATCGCTTACAACATTTCTTCGGTCTCGGCTGTTGGCATTATCAAAGAGGTAA
>NZ_LWEY01001957.1:0-1127 GCF_001634935.1 Oleiphilus sp. HI0043
TAAAGAACTTCCCAGCCAATTACACTGTCCGGTCTTTTGGCGACTAGCTTGATATTTACTACGCCTGGATTTAAAAGCAAGTAGTGTTCGAGAGTGCGATTGACTGGCTCAGACTCAGTGATGCCTCCTTGCACATAGGCTTGAATGGCATAGTGCTTGCCCAGGGAAACTAAGTCTTGGGCACTTCTTTGAAATATGGATTGATAGCTCGACTCAAGCATCTCAGCTTCGTGCTCAAGCTCCTGTAGGTTCTTTTTCTTTATTTGGGCGATATGATCCAGATACACAGAAATACTGATGATGGTGCCGACAATGAGTGTTAAAGAGAATGTAACTGAGGGGATTAGTAGACTTATAGGGCGCTTCGCACGTTCAGTTTTTGAAGTTCTGATATGTTGATGTGTAAGAGGGGGTGTTTCGCGGGGGCCGCTATCTGTTGATGAGGTGGCGGTGTTGAAAATTAGGCTGCGAGTTATGCCTGCTAGCATAGAAAGGTAAGCAACAATTTTCAGTATATGAGCGATATTGAAATGGTTATCGAAAAGTTGCGTAGAGCCGAATGCCACATGCAGTTGGGTTAGGCACTCTGGAATGCAGCTTAATAAAAACGCCAGGCTGACGGGGTCGCGTTCTTTCTGAAACCAGGTCCAGAACAATGTGGCGGCTAATAAGTATGTCGCTAGTGGAAGGATGTCATAGGGGCGGCTTATCAATTCGCCAGGGAAAGTGGTTTGCGGTAGGTTTTCGCTCACCGAGGCTAGATAAACACTTACGAAGGCCGAACCAACAAAAAAACTATCGCTAAAGGAAGTAGCTTTAGATGCTTGTACAGGGGGGGTTATTGCTGTGATGCAAAGCCCATAAGCTTAGTGCCGCCCCGACGGTCATGATTGAAGCATTGAAAAGGCGGGAAAGCGCCCAGGTAAAAGGAATAAAATCAGTGTTCTGGGCTTGAGCATCGATCACTCTTGCTGATGCCAAGGTATGAAAAATGTCGATCGATGCTGCCGAGAGCAATGCAAGCCCCATGATAGGGAGTGTAATATTACGATGATAGTAGTAATGAACAAACGCAAAGATAGCGCCGATACAGGCAATAGAAATTGCGCTCCATTCGAGAATGGTAT
>NZ_LWEY01001958.1:0-558 GCF_001634935.1 Oleiphilus sp. HI0043
ATCCCGCTTCAGGCCCTTACCAAGTACAAGGACTCGCCCAAGAACGTGCTGCCGATATGGCAGTTGAAGAAATTAATAATAATGGCGGGATACTAGGAAAACCCATAAAGCTTCTTAAAAAAGACACTCAGTCAAAAGCCGCAATATCTACCACAAACGTCGTCCACATGATCGATGACCAGGGCGCAAAAATGATTTTTGGCGGTTCCTCTAGCGCTGTCTCTATTTCAGGTGGCTACGCTGCAAAAGCGCGTGACACTTTATACTTTGGCACGCTAACCTACTCAAATGCCACGACGGGGAAAGACGGTCATACCCACATGTTCAGGGAAAGTTATAACGCCTGGATGGGCGCTAAAGTGCTTTCAAAATACCTAAAGAAAAACTTCAAAGGTAAAGAGTTATTCTACATCACTGCAGACTATACCTGAGGCTGGTCGACTGAAAACTCAATTCGCAAGTTCAGCAAAACCAAAGACAAAAAAGCACACCAGCGCGCACTTGTCCCCTTCCCTGGTGCGACAAAGCAGGACTTCAAGGCGGCCTTAGACGCAGCGA
>NZ_LWEY01001959.1:0-668 GCF_001634935.1 Oleiphilus sp. HI0043
CCCAATAAGTCTTTTTATATTTCTTCACTGTCAATATCCATTATTTAAGTGTTAATGCTTATTCCAATGAATAGCTTTTCTTTATCCCAAGAGCGCTGAATAAGTCATTCATTTGCTGACTAGCCACCTCACAGCTTAATGTTTCAACACGAATATCCGGCCTCAACCACTTGGCAGACAGCAAGGTTGTCGAGATATCGCCCAAAACAAGCACGTCATCTCCCAGCAGAGGCAAGATAAGCTCAAAGCCTATATTTTTATCGATACGGGTTGAACCTGGAAACATCTCATCGAGCAAGTCAAGGTTAGTACTCCTCGGGTGAGCCTTGACCCCAATGTCACGAGGGGAGAAAGTTTCTAACAATCGCTTATAGGCACTTGTTAGACTATCCGGCTGCCTCATATAACTAGCCTCATGAGGCAAAGTAATCAACACCTTAATCGCATCGAAACAGCTTAAATCGACCTTTCTATCATCAAGTAAACTTTTAGAAAGCTGTTTAAATTGATCAGATGAGAACAAATCTGTGTTGAGCGCTAAGCGCTTCTTTTCCTGCAACAGAGGGTGAGCATACTCAGGGAACGCCAAATAGGCTTTTGAAATCCAAGCAGAAGAGCCTATTGTCAGGGCGTTCTTCCACCAGGTTCCGTATACGAGTTTCTTAAGA
>NZ_LWEY01001960.1:0-929 GCF_001634935.1 Oleiphilus sp. HI0043
ATTTGATCTTCTTCGTGGTTTGTATTCGATAGGAATACAGAAGTAAGACGGTCAAAGGTGATGTTGTTATCCGGCTTAGGGTAGTCGATCTTTTTGCATTCTGCTGCTGGCTTAAGTGCAGCATGGTCGTAAGTTTTATCGCTGAAGCTGAAAGGCAGTTTACCACCAAAGATGTTTTGGTCGATAAATGTATAAGCCGCACCAAGGTAAGTGCCAAACTTATGCATAACGCCAACGAAGTTACGCGTGTTGTACAGTTCGTCGTGTAGCCAGCTGTTCTTGAACTTCGCTTCAAAGTTGGTCGCTTCTTCGCCTTCTGCACCGCCAGCAAGCTTCTCTGCAACAGCTTCTGCAGCCAGCATGCCACTCTTCATTGCTGTGTGAGAACCTTTGATTTTCAGCGGGTTCATTGTTCCTGCGTCACAGCCAATTAACATGCCGCCAGGGAATGACATCTTGGGAAGTGCATTGATGCCGCCTTTAATCAGTGCTCGAGCGCCATAACTAACACGCTTGCCGCCTTCTAAGGCATCTTTTAGTACAGGGTTAAGCTTACAACGTTGCATCTCTTCAAAAGGTGATACGTGTGGGTTGCTATAGCTAAGGTCAGTAATTAAACCGAGTACTACTTGGTTGTTTTCAATGTGGTAAAGGAACCAGCCGCCTGTGGATGAAGACTCGCTTAGTGGCCAACCCAGGCCGTGCATAACAGTACCTTCACGGTGTTTAGCTGGGTCGATATCCCAAAGTTCCTTGATGCCGATACCGTAATGCTGAGGATCTTTTCCCTCATCTAGGTTGAACTTAGAGATGATTTCTTTGCCAAGATGTCCACGACAACCTTCAGCAAACATTGTGTATTTAGCGTGTAACTCCATGCCTGGCATGTAAGAGTCTTTTTGTTGGCCGTCTTCGCTGATGCCCATGTC
>NZ_LWEY01001961.1:0-689 GCF_001634935.1 Oleiphilus sp. HI0043
CCCAAACAAAAAAAGCAGGCTAAGCCTGCTTTTTCTTAAACAAAATGGGAAAACCTAAAGAGTTAACGCGTACCGTAAACCACCATAGTTTTACCCTTAACCTGAACTAATCCCTGATCCTCAAGGGTCTTGAGTACACGTCCAACCATTTCACGAGAACAGCCAACTATTCGCCCTATTTCTTGACGCGTAATCTTAATTTGCATGCCGTCTGGATGAGTCATCGCATCAGGTTCTTTACATAAATCCAGTAAAGTGCGTGCAACACGACCCGTTACATCAAGAAATGCTAAGTCACCCACCTTACGCGTTGTCTGTCGCAAACGACTCGCCATTTGCTCACCAATAAAATACAAAATACGCGAGTCTTGAGACGATATTTCCCGGAACTTGTTGTAGCTGATCTCAGCAACTTCACACTCGGTTTTGGCTTTAACCCAGGCACTTCGAGAGTCCAGATTATCAAACAAGCCCATCTCACCGAAGAAATCACCGGCATTCAAATAAGCCATGATCATCTCACGACCATCATCATCTTCAATGATTACCGTTACCGAGCCTTTAATAATATAAAATAAGGAATCACTTTTATCGCCGGCGTAAATGATTGTACTTTTACTAGGGTATTTTCTACGATGACATTGCGATAGAAAGAAATCGAGGTGCTTTGTTTTACTTTCTATCGGTTT
>NZ_LWEY01001962.1:0-844 GCF_001634935.1 Oleiphilus sp. HI0043
CCACCAAATTGAGCCATGCCAGACGCGAAAGAAACACGAGTTCGGGTAGAAGACTTCTCGAAGATTAGTGCTAAAACGCGATTTTTGAGAGGCTCATAGATATTACCTTGCTTATGCTCGGTTTTAAGTGTGATAGCTCGCTCAATAACTTGCTTAAGCTCTTGGCTGGAAAGGTCATTTAAGGTTAAGAAGTGTCTTAGTGCCATTTGTCTCTCAATAAATAAACGATTTGATCGTGGAGGTAGAGTGTTTCCTGCCCAGTTAAGAGCGGGGCCTGCTGCGATCGTCGGCAGAATATAGGCGAATGATTTGTACGACGGCGTCAATTAAGAATTCACACTCGTCGTCACTCATATTCAGTGCCGGTAGAAGTCGAATCACTTTTTCGGAAGTGACGTTCAATAGTAAGCCTTTTGCCTTGGCTAGTGGAACGAGCTCTAGGCAAGGTTCGGTCAGTTCAATGCCGATCATTAAGCCCCTGCCGCGAATATCAGCAACGTAGTTAGCTGCCAAAAGTTCATTCTCAAGTTCTTTAAGAATGCGTTCTCCGAGAACAGATGCTCTATCACAAAGCTTATGGCTTGTAATTTCATTGATTGTCGCTAGTGCAGCTGCACAGCCAAGAGGGTTTCCGCCGAAGGTCGAACCGTGAGTGCCGGGAGTAAGAACATCGGCTGCGCTGCCTTTTGCCATGCATGCACCAATAGGGTAGCCATTGGCGATGCCTTTTGCAGTTGTCACAACGTCAGGTGTTACATCATACCCTTGATAAGCAAAATAATTACCCGTTCTGCCGTTACCTGTTTGAACTTCGTCTAACATCAATAGCCAGTCATTCTCATCG
>NZ_LWEY01001963.1:0-1663 GCF_001634935.1 Oleiphilus sp. HI0043
TCGTAGGTGGTGAGCCTGTAGGCGACATTCGTGTTAAGCATGCACCTCTTAAAGGAATTAAAATTCCAGAGGATCAGGTTCCGCTTGCGATCGATGAGTTTCCTGTTTTGTTTATTGCTGCGGTTTGTGCTGAGGGAGAGACGGTCTTAAGTGGCGCTGAAGAGCTTCGTGTTAAGGAAAGCGACCGTATACAAGTGATGGCTGATGGTTTGGCGCAGCTGGGTGTTAGAACGGATGTTAAGCACGACGGTATAGTGATCAAGAATTCTGAGATTCAAGGCGGTACAGTTCATAGTCATGGCGATCATAGAATAGCGATGTCTTTCGCTGTCGCTTCATTAAGAGCGAAGGGTGAAATCGTGATTAGGGATTGTGCTAATGTTGCGACGTCATTTCCAAATTTTGTTGAGTTGGCTAGTGAAGTGGGTCTGAATATTAGCGTTGAAGACGATTCCGAGTAAAACGAGTTGTAGTAAAGAATGGTGCTGAAAAATTTCGTGACATTCAAAAAATTGGAGATAGTTGAATGACATGCAAAGTATTAACGATAGATGGTCCCAGCGGCGCGGGTAAGGGGAGTATTGCTCAGCTCGTGGCGAAGCATTTGGGCTGGTCTTTGCTTGATAGCGGGGCGCTTTATCGTCTTACCGCGCTGGCTGCTACTAGGTTGGGGGTTGCTTTCGATAACGAAGAGGCTTTGGCTGAAGTCGCTGAGAAGTTAGATGTTGAATTCGTTCCATCTGAGTACGGTGAGCCTGTCAGAGTATTACTTGGTGGTCAGGATGTGACGAATGATATTCGTACAGAAACTGTGGGTAATGATGCGTCAAAGATAGCGCCTTTGGCATCTGTTCGCGCAGCATTATTGCAAAGGCAAAGAAACTTTGCAGTCGAGCCTGGCTTGGTTGCTGATGGTCGAGATATGGGGACAGTGGTGTTTCCAGAGGCAGAATATAAGGTATTTATGACAGCGAGCGCAGAAGCTAGGGCGGATAGACGCTTTAAGCAGTTGAAGGCGGAGGGGGAAGATGTTAAAATCGCGCCCCTTTTAAAGGAGATAGAAGAGCGAGACGCCCGAGACATGGGGCGAAAAAATGCTCCGCTCAAAGCCGCTGAAGATGCGTATCATGTTGATACTACAGGGCTTTCTATCGAAGAAGTTTTAAAGGAAGTTGTTAATTTTATTGAGCGGAAATCTTAATAAATACGACTTCTAAACTTTTGGGTTTTGGTTAACGTTGGCCAGCAATGCAAAACCCATTTCAATAAATAAACCGTACATGCTGGTGGTACGGAGAATTTAATCACACAGGAATTGTAATGAGCGAGAGCTTTGCAGAGTTATTTGAAGAGAGTCTAAATGAAATCGATATGACCCCGGGAGCAATTATTGCGGGTGTTGTAGTAGATATTGATAGCGACTGGGTTACAGTAAACGCTGGCCTAAAGTCAGAAGGTGTTATACCTCTATCTCAATTTGTTAACGAGAGCGGTGAAGTCGAATTAAAGATCGGTGACTCTGTTGATGTTGCACTAGATGCTGTTGAAGATGGCTTCGGTGAAACACGCCTATCTCGTGAGAAGGCTAAGCGTGCTGAAGCTTGGAAAGAGCTTGAGAAAGCATTTGAAGCTGAAGAAATCGTTAAAGGTGTGATTAACGGTA
>NZ_LWEY01001964.1:0-1139 GCF_001634935.1 Oleiphilus sp. HI0043
AAAACCATCTTTTATCACGCCGCCATCTCTAATAACGACGGGAGGGTTATCGATAATTGCTCGCTCTAATAACTCAGCTAAAGAGGGGTGTTCGGATATATCTTTAGCTACTTCACCAAGACTTGGGCAATCAACTGACCTTAAATCTGCCTGTATGGCGGGTAGTAGTATTAAAGTGTCTCTAAGTCGTGATAGGTCACGAGGGCGTGCAGATCTAAGCGCAATCCTGGCGAGTATACGCTGTACATCTCCGACTTGTTTTAAATTCGTTTGAATGGCGTCGTAGTTATAGGATTGCTCAAGTGAAGACACGCAATCTAGACGGGCATTCACAATTTCCCGGTCTCTTAAAGGGTGGTGGAGCCAGCGCCTAAGCAAGCGGCTACCCATTGCAGTTTTACAGGCATCCATTGCCCACGCCAAGGTGTGATTACTTTCGCCAGCAAGGTTGGTGTCAATTTCTAGGTTCTTGCGACTGGCTGCATCGAGTAGAATGTATTGACTACGCTCTTCTTTATTGATGGTGACAATATGAGGCAGCTCATTACGCTGAGTATCCTTTGCATACTGCAGCAGACAACCCGCCGCGCAGATAGCTAATTGCATCGAATCGATACCAAAGCCGCTTAAGTCTTTCGTTTTAAATTGAGTAGTCAATAAGCTTTTTGCGGAATCAAGATCATAAAGCCATGGAGCTTGGCGTCTAAGACCAGTTAAGTTCTCAAAAGCTCCTTCATATGGAAACTCTTCACTTATTAAAACTTCCGACGGTCTAATACGCTGCAACTCGCTTATTAGGTCGGGCAAGCCTCGAACTTGCGACACAGAAAAGCGTCCGCCACTCAGGTCTAGGTAGGCTAGACCAAAGGCTTCCTCATCACCAAAGGAAATTGAGCAGAGCAAATTGTCACGCCGCTCTTCTAGAAATGCCTCGTCAGTCAGCGTGCCGGGAGTGACAATTCTCATTACCTTACGCTCAACCGGCCCCTTGCTTGTTGCCGGGTCACCTGTTTGCTCGCAGACAGCAACCGACAAACCAGATCGAACAAGCTTTGCAATATAATTCTCAGCGGAGTGATAGGGGATACCCGCCATTGGAATAGGGTTGCCACCACTCTTACCGCGTGCCGTTAAAGTGA
>NZ_LWEY01001965.1:0-2583 GCF_001634935.1 Oleiphilus sp. HI0043
TCGAAAGACGTTTATATACAGCGGGAGCTCATAAGGGCTTTCTAGATCCTTTTAGCGATGAAAAGGGTGATGAGGTTGAGTTTTGGGAGTCGGTGCTGAATACCACGCATCAGCAGTTTATTGCTAAAGTGAAAGAAGGGCGTGGAGAGCGGTTGAAGGTTGATGAAGAGATCTTTAGTGGTCTGATCTGGAGTGGTGAGCAGGCCTTGGAAAAAGGTTTGGTTGATGGTTTGGGTAGTGCAGGTTATGTTGCAAGAGAAGTGGTTGGAGCTGAGGAAATTATTGATTTTACGCCGCAGCCAGACCCCTTTGAGCGCTTCACGAAAACGCTGGGTATTGCGGCAGGGAGTGCTGTAGGTAAACTTTTAACGACTAGCCCACTGACTATTCAGTAGTATGGTTTAGAATGACTAAAGGCGAGCATTAGCTCGCCTTTTTTTGTGCCTGGGAAATTCTAGCTATTCCAGAATAGTGTATTTCTTTCAGGTCGGGAAAGCTAAGTCGCTGGTCTATAACAGTATTGCTGCGTATAAATGAAGCTGAGTAGAGTTATGTACGTGGTTATCCCGGTGCCATTTTGATTTGGTCGTTGTAGGTTTGTAGCTAAATTGCAGGCATAAAAAAAGCGATCCGAAGATCGCTTTTTTGAAGGCTAGCTAAAGATTACTTAGCTGCTTTCTTTGCACGCTCTTCTTCCATTACTTTTTCAGCAACAGAGTTAGGGCATTGTGCGTAGTGATCAAATTCCATAGAGAACTGACCACGACCAGAGGTCATTGTACGTAGTGAGCCGATGTAACCAAACATTTCTGAAAGTGGTACATTTGCTTTGATGCGCACGCCAGAAGCGCCTGCATCCTGACCTTCGATCATGCCACGACGACGGTTCAAATCACCAATTACGTCACCAACGTGATCTTCAGGCGTAAATACGTCAACCTTCATGATTGGCTCAAGAAGCTTAGGTTGTGCCTTTGGAATTGACTGACGGAAAGCGCCTTTTGCAGCAATTTCAAATGCAACAGCAGAGGAGTCAACCGCGTGGAAACCACCGTCGAACAGCTCAACCTCAACATCTAGTACTGGGAAGCCAGCAAGAACACCGGTCTCCATCATGCTTTGGAAGCCTTTCTCGATAGCTGGGAAGAATTCCTTAGGTACGTTACCACCTACAACTGTAGATGAGAATGTGAAACCAGAATTCTGCTCACCTGGCTTGATACGGTAATCGATCTTACCGAACTGACCAGAACCACCAGACTGCTTCTTGTGCGTATATGAATCTTCAACTTCAGCCGTGATTGTTTCACGGTATGCAACCTGAGGTTCACCAACTTCTAGCTCAACGCCATAAGTACGGTTCAGGATGTCTACTTTGATGTCTAGGTGAAGCTCACCCATTCCGCGTAGAATTGTTTCACCTGAGTCTTCGTCAGTGTGAACCTGGAATGTTGGATCTTCTGCAACCATCTTACCGATCGCGATACCCATTTTCTCAGAACCGCCTTTGTCTTTAGGCTTAACAGCAATCGAGATTACTGGCTCAGGGAAGACCATCGCTTCAAGTGTACATTCGTGCTTGGGATCACAAAGTGTGTGACCTGTTTGAACGTTTTTCATGCCGACGATTGCAAGGATGTCACCAGCTTGAGCTGAATCTAGCTCGTTACGATCTTCAGCTTCCATCTCACACATACGGCCGATACGCTCAGTCTTACCTGTGAAGGAGTTAAGTACTGTGTCGCCTTTGTTCAGCTTACCTGAATAAACTCGGATAAAGGTAAGTGCGCCGAAACGGTCATCCATGATCTTAAATGCAAGTGCGCGGAATGGCTCGTCAACAGCAACTGTAGCAACTTCGCCAGTTGGCTCGCCCACTTCATCAGTCAATGGCTGAGGAATAACTTCTGTGGGTGAAGGCAAGTAGTCAACAACAGCATCAAGAATTAACTGGATACCTTTGTTCTTAAATGCAGAGCCACAGTAAGTAGGGAAGAATGTCAGGTCATTAGTACCTTTACGAATACAGGCTTTGATCTGTTCCGTAGTTGGCATTTCGCCTTCCATGTACGCCATCATGATGTCGTCATCAACCTCAACAGCTGTTTCAATCAACTGCTCGTGATACATGTCTACATCGTCAACCATATCGGCTGGAACGTCTTCTACTTTGAAGTTTTCAGGTAGGCCTGTGTCATCCCAAACATAAGCTTTCTTAGAAAGAATATCGACAACACCAACAAAGTCATCTTCGGTTCCGATTGGAAGAGTCATAACTAGCGGCTTAGCGCCTAGTACGTTCTCTACCTGGTCAACAACTTTCAAGAAGTCAGCACCTAGACGGTCAAGCTTGTTTACGAAGATGATACGAGCAACGCCAGACTCATCTGCATAACGCCAGTTTGTTTCTGATTGAGGTTCAACACCACCAGAACCACAGAATACACCGATACCACCATCAAGAACTTTCAAAGAACGATATACTTCTACTGTGAAGTCAACGTGTCCAGGAGTATCTATGATGTTCATGCGGTGATCATCCCAGAAGGTTGTGATCGCTGCAGACTGGATAGTAATACCACG
>NZ_LWEY01001966.1:0-717 GCF_001634935.1 Oleiphilus sp. HI0043
AAGTAATCGGCTCAGTGAGCTGACTTCAGCTTTGGCTCACGACCCGAATGCAGCACTAAGGCAAGAGCAAGAACAATTAAAAGAGCGCCTGCAGGGCTTACGTTTAAAGATAGGGCAGCGTATGAGTAACCTGGTTGCGCCTGAAGATATGGCAAACCTTATGAAAAAGGTCTTATCTGACTACAAAGGCTTGAGCTTGCTAAGTGCCAAAAATCTACCGGTAGAGCCCTTGAACGTGAGTTTGGGGAGTACCACAGACGAATCAGATAAGACTAATGATAGCGCCATTTCTGCAGAGCCTCAGGCGGTTATATTTACGCATGGCTTTGAAATGGAATTGCGAGGAACTTATTTCCAGACGGTTGAATATTTACAGCAATTAGAAAGCTTGAGCGGCTTTTACTGGAGAATGCTGAGTTATAAAGTTGATCGGTACCCTAATGCGACGATAAAAGTTCAGCTCAGTACTCTGAGCCTGGAAGAGGACTGGATCGGTGTTTAAAACTACAATTTACAAGAGCTCTTTAGTATTAGTGTTTGGCTTATGCTTAAGCGCTTCATTGTCGCTGTCCGCCAAACAAACTTATAGTTTGCCTGGCGGTGAGGTCTTGTCTGACCCAACAGCGCCGTATGGGGAAAAGAGAAAGGCTGCCGCGAAAACCAAGCGCCGTATGCCGAACTTCTCTCTCAACTATATAATGAGCGCAGGGGATAACC
>NZ_LWEY01001967.1:0-756 GCF_001634935.1 Oleiphilus sp. HI0043
ATTCTTGATTTAGTTGACTTAGTGCCCTATAGCACGCGAACGAGTGGAAATACGCTGTTTGTATTGGTGGGCTCAGAGGGTGCTGGTGAAGCATACCAAGCTGTCGCGTCATCGCCAGAAGCAATGCCAGCAGCGAATACGTTTTCTAGGAAAGTTGCTGCGGATAGAAATGGCATAACCAATATTGACTTTCAGCGTGGTGAAAAGGGCGATGGCCAGATAGTCGTTAGCTTTGCTTCGCCTGACGTAGATATTGATATGTCAGAAGTGGGTGGCCATATTCAGTTACGCATGCCAAAGGTTGACTTACCTATGGGGCTTCGACAGCGTCTAGATGTTGTCGACTTTGCAACACCTGTTCGTCGTATTGATTCAGATATCGTTGATGGTGATGCCTTAATTAGAATTAAAGCTTCTGGTCATTATGATTACCTGGCTTACCAGGCTGATAATAAATTTACCGTGAGTGTTGAAGCGCTAACAGAAGAAGAAGTCGATCAGCGTAAAAAGGATAAGTTTCCGTTTACTGGTGAAAAGCTATCTTTGAACTTCCAGAATATTGAAGTGCGAGCTGTTCTTCAGTTAATTGCTGACTTTACCAGCCTTAACTTGGTTGCAAGTGATACCGTGGGTGGAAGTATTACCCTTCGTTTACAGAATGTACCTTGGGATCAGGCTCTAGAGCTGATTCTAAAAACAAAAGGATTAGATAAGCGAACGGTGGGTAATGTACTGCTTGTCGCTCCAGCCGAAGAA
>NZ_LWEY01001968.1:0-628 GCF_001634935.1 Oleiphilus sp. HI0043
TTGATGAACAAGAAATAGAAGAGGGAACTGATACTGTTGAGGCAGGCGCTTCGAGTGAATCAGATGAATCTTCAGATCAATCACCTGAGGCCTAACTGGAAATATAATGGTAGATGAAGCAACAGAGCTCGCAAAGCTACGGGCTCAGATTGATGAGATTGATCAAAATATTCAGTCTTTGATCAACCAGCGCGCAGCTTGTGCTCAGCGTGTTGCTGAGGTGAAGCAGGCTGCTGCCGGTAATGAGCTTGTGCAGTATTATCGCCCTGAGCGAGAGGCTCAGGTCCTGCGGGCCGTAATGGAACGCAATACGGGGCCTATGCCAGATGAAGATGTTGCTAAGCTCTTCAGAGAGATAATGTCCTGTTGTCTAGCCCTTGAAAAACCAATGAAGGTAGCTTTTTTAGGGCCGGAAGGTACTTATACGCATGCAGCGGCCCTAAAACATTTTGGACACTTTGTTCATGCTCAGCCTATGAGTGCAATTGATGAAGTGTTTCGAGAGGTGGAGTCTGGCCAGGCAAACTATGGCGTTGTACCAGTTGAGAACTCAACGGAAGGCGTTGTTAATCATACTTTGGATAGTTTCGTAAATTCACCTTTATTCATTGCTGGTGAAGTGAAGTTA
>NZ_LWEY01001969.1:0-984 GCF_001634935.1 Oleiphilus sp. HI0043
CGATTAACGGACCGGATTTGTCACTTACAATGGGGGCAGGTTTACACGTTCTGACTTTGTCGGATCGCCATGCCCTGGCTTGCTGAATACGCCTAACCTGGTCATCGTTCCATAAAGCCGGCCCTCGTGATAGCATTTGGTCATAATCACTAACAGCAGCTTTAACATTGTCACAGCTCAAAACTTTTTCATCATCAAGAGCCTTCATCTGGGTAAGGAGTTCATCCATATTCTGTGCAACGATAAAGTGGTCACTTTCAGTAGAGATTTTCTCAATTAGCGTGTGATTTCCTAGCAATATTTCCTTTAAAAAGCTAAGTAACTTTCTGTCTCGAATCGAGGGGTTATGCTCCGAACCGGAGATTGCGAATTCTTTTGCAGCGATACCCCAGTTCAAAACCTGCCAGGTATAAGGTTCTTCTAGCTGGGCAACGCGACGACATAACTCATTTGTGTCAAAACCAGTAACGAGTGGATCAGGGCCAATACGATTGCCTTTAGCGTCAAGCCACAAAGCAGATTTACATGGGATCAAGCTTAAGCCATGGCCTTCAAATTGTGGCTGAGGATGCGGAATACCTGCCGCATAATTCCACATTTTATCAAGATGCGTAACACTCCCCCCCAAATTTGAAACGAGCTCATGCAATGCGCCATCGGCATAAGGGTGAGATCCGTTTAGGATTTCTTTCGGTGGCAAGCCCCAAGGTTTGTACCAATGCTCCCTAACCTTGTCGATACTGCCGTTAATCCCGCCACATGCAGCAATAGTATGCTCAGCCTCAAACTCTACTACCTTTTTAGTCTCTTCACTTTCACTTCGACAGCCCACTACGCGGCCATTTTCAGATACCAACTGAACTACACGATGTCGATAAAAGAACTGAAGACTATCACGGTTAGAATGCTTAGCCAGTTTTTCTAGAAACAATTCAACCAAGCGGTGACCAGTGCCCCAAATTACGTGATACCGGGGAACGCTAT
>NZ_LWEY01001970.1:0-734 GCF_001634935.1 Oleiphilus sp. HI0043
ACTGAATGGTGTGCCTGAAGGTTTAGGCGAAATGGAAATGATGCGGCTAATGAGCGAGCGTGCTCAATTAGACGAAGGTGCGCTATGTTTTATTGGTGCCGGTGCCTACGAACATCATATTCCTGCTGCTGTGTGGGATGTGACGATGCGTGGTGAGTTCCTGACTGCCTATACACCTTACCAGGCAGAGGCAAGCCAAGGGACTTTGCAGCTAATCTATGAATACCAAAGCATGATGTGCCAGCTTACGGCGATGGATATGTCTAATGCTTCCTTGTATGACGGAGCATCGGGCCTAGCTGAAGCCGTGTTGATGGCGATTCGTGCCAACAGAAAGTCCAAGAGCAAAAAGGCTCTGATCGCAGGTACCGTACATCCTCTATACCAGCAAGTGGTTGATGACATTGTTAGCAACCAGGGAATTTCCATTGATGTATTGCCAATGGACGATAAAGCGCTTGCCGTTGATAGTGCAGCGTTAGAAAGCTTTGCTGGCCAAGACTATGCCGCTTTGATAATTCCTCAGCCAAACTTCTTTGGCTCGTTGGAAGATGTGAATGCTTTAACCAACTGGGGCCAGGCAAATGGCATGTTGGTTATTGGCGTCGTTAATCCGACAGCTTTAGCGCTATTAACGCCTCCTGGTGAATGGGGAGATAAGGGTGCCGATATCGCCGTGGGTGAAGGTCAGCCATTGGGTATTCCTATGGCATCGGGTGGCCCGTATTTTGGCT
>NZ_LWEY01001971.1:0-526 GCF_001634935.1 Oleiphilus sp. HI0043
GTGGAATAATCGAGAGAATATTATCAATGCACATACTTCAAGTAGCGATGTTGAAAAAGGCCATACAGCTATCGCTCGCCTTGGTTTTGATATTGAATGCCGCAAACATTTACGCGATGCCTGCCTTTGCGCGTCAATACAAGCAGCACTATGGCTATACGCCATCTTGTCACGCTTGCCACAAAGAAGGTGGCGGTACACCTTTAAACTTTTACGGACAGGCCTTTGAAGATCAGGGAAAAAACAAAGCCGCCTTAAGACTGATCGCCGAGCTGGACAGTGATAAAGATGGTATCGCTAACGGTGTTGAAGCGGTCAAAAAATCTAACCCGGGTAATCCGAATTCGCTGCCTTCTAAACCGGGAAATTGGCTTGATTTATCCAGTATTATTCCAAAAGAAGTGCAAACGTTATTTCCTAAGGCTGAAGCTTGGAAACCGCTTGATGCCACCTTAACTGAGAAAGACCTTAAGCGGGCTGAGGCCATGGGTGTAAGGCTTAGCGGTGAAGACGAGAACACGATATA
>NZ_LWEY01001972.1:0-1525 GCF_001634935.1 Oleiphilus sp. HI0043
CAATTTAAAATTATCCAGTGCTTATCTAAAGGATCCGGAAGTTCTCCACTCATCGAGTGATGGTAGAAAGGTAAACGTCGATGTAGATTGCTTGCACGCGAATCATTCCTACAAATATTTCGGCAAAGACAAGGGCGTCACAATTTATACATTCATTGATGAAAAGCAGTCGTTATTCCACAACTCTGTCTTCAGCGCTTCCGATCGTGAGGCACCATACGTCATTGATGGTTTACTCCAAAATGAAGTGACGGATCTTAGGCAAGTACATTCAACCGATACACATGGTTATACAGAGCAGATATTCGCTGTGTCGCACTTTCTAGGGATAGCGTTTGCACCAAGACTTGCCAACATCGGGAACCAGCAAATATATAGCTTTTCTGCGCGAAAAACTTTTTACGACAAAGGATATCGTCTACTTCCAAGTCGTCCTGTCAGCAAAAATCAAATACTTGATCACTGGGATGATATCTTAAGATTTATTGCAACGATTAAGATGAAGCAAGCTACTGCCTCACAGCTGTTTAAACGATTAAGCTCATACTCTAAGGAGCACCCCTTGTATCGAGCACTTAAAGAGTTTGGAAGGGTTATTAAATCACAGTTCATTCTGACTTATTTCGATGACGAAGATCTAAGACAACAAATACAAAAGCAACTCAATAGAGTCGAGCTTTCGAATAGATTCTCTCGAGCGGTATTCTTTGACAACGACCAAGCCTTTCAAGAAGGTGTTCTAGCAGACCAGGAAGTTGCTACGGCGTGCAAGCTGCTTCTCCAGAACTCAATCATACTCTGGAACTATTTATATTTATCCGACCTTGTAGCTGACACGTCAGACCCTGACGATAGAAGAGATCTCATTGAATCAATAAGTCAGGGCTCAGTGATAACATGGAAGCACGTTAATTTACGTGGCGAATACGATTTCAGAAGGAAGGCATCTAATGATGCTCGTTTTGATATGGATAAAATTAGATCTATCAAGCTATAAAAACCTAGAGATATTTTCTTTATATAACAGCACGTTATGGACAAAAATGTAAAATCTGCTCCCTATATTGTTGGGGAGCCGATAAAAGCATCTACACGTTCAGCCAACTCCAAATTATCTTCCAGCTCAACAACCCATTTCTCATTGATAGTTTCAGAACTCAAACGATTAAAAGTAGACTGTAAATATTTCGCTTCTTTATCAGCAATAGTCAACAAGTGTCGCAATCGATCTTTATCTTCCGTCATTTACATCCGCCTTCTTAACCTACAAGCTTGTTCCATTAAGTTTAGCTTTCACTACTAAATTTAACGTATGTAGAGGATATCATTTAACATAATCAACATTATGCGCATAGGTCATTGATATATAAGGATATTATCTGCACTAAAATTCTAAACATATAGCACTGTGCCAAAGCCTAAGCCTTGAGCAGTTGAATATTCAACACGAACTCCGAGCGCATCACATTTTGACTTAAGAAGCATTGCACCAAACGTTCTTGATGTAGCCCCGCTATATATTTCT
>NZ_LWEY01001973.1:0-921 GCF_001634935.1 Oleiphilus sp. HI0043
TCTAAATCTCCAGGTTTCTCCGTCTATGCGAAAATAGTCGCCATTTTTATCTGTAGTGCTGATGTAATTGGTGAGCGAAGCGTCTGATTGTAAATGAATCGATCCGATTTGCTCATTTGGGTAAAAGCTAGCTCTTGGGAGAGAGAAAAGCATAGCAATAGGGCTGTTGTTTCGAGCGTCTATTGTCTCGCTATTATAGGTTTGTGCAGCTTGTAATTGAGAGCTAAAAAGCACGATGTAGCAAAGGGTAGTAAGTATAGAGCGCATTAGCTTATGAAAATTAGTTAAATTAGAGTTCTAGGCTACCACGGTAAGCAATTTGCCACGAATTACCTTTGATTAAGAATTCTCGTTTTACATTTGCCATTGAACAGTACTACACGCCACGTAAGAATTTTGCTAGTGTTGCACAAGTTTTCACATCCCCTTCAGGAGATTTCATTTGCGCTTAACTAATACGCTAAAACAGCTAAAGAAAGCCCCCTTGCTTAAGCGTATTTGCTTATATAGCTTTTTGTTTAGCATATTGTTATCGCTTGGTATTGTTTTTACGAAAGGGGTTTACTCTTACCAAATGCAAGTTGATTCAATCAATGAGTGTTTAGATCATTTACTGTCTTCTAATCTTGACCCGATAAGTGAAGCTGTTTGGCGCGCAAACGATCAAAAGGTCGAAGCGATACTAATTGCGATGCTGGATGATTGTCATTTGCATATTTCTGGGAAAGAAACCAGAAAGTATACGCTCAGCTATGATGACGGTCGTACTATAACGGTTGGAAGTATTGGGGCCTCTGCCCGCATCGAGCAATCTGTCTATCCAATTAGTTATTGGAAGGGAGGGGAGGCTCAAGCCTACTGGTTAGGAGAGCTGGCTGTCGTCCAGAGTTTAGATGGGGTCATTGAAGAGGTTTCTAGGGA
>NZ_LWEY01001974.1:0-608 GCF_001634935.1 Oleiphilus sp. HI0043
TTTTAGGGCTTGAACCGGGTTATCAATCATCGCACTTTCGGTGACTTCAAGAAGTAGCGAAGAAGTAGAGAGGCCGTTTTTCTCAAGCTCTTGCGCCACATAATCGGGTAGGTCATCGTTGGCCAGATCATAAGCCGAGAGATTGACTGCCATTTTTAGGTCTATCCCTTGAGTTCTCCAAGCAGCGGCTTCACGCAATACACTAGCAATCACCCAACGCGTTAGCGGTGGCATCAAGCCAGACTGTTCAGCAAGACCAATGAACTCTTCAGGTGAGATAAAGCCCAACTCGGGATGAATCCAACGAATCAATGCCTCAACCTGGGTGACTTTGCCTTGCTTAAGCTCCAGCTTTGGCTGATAGAACATGCATAAGGAATCTTGATCGATCGCCTCTTTCAAATCGTTGACCAGGCGCGTTTGCTTAAGATGCTTTTCATCACTACCTGGCTGATAAAGCAACAAAGCAAGCTTCTGCTCATTCGCTTCATTGAGCGCTATGTCCACACGCCTCATTAATTCATCAGTTCGTTGACCATGCTGTGGATATAAAACCACACCCGAGGTAAATGCAATGGGGAGCTTAAGCTCGTTTATTTGATAGGGCT
>NZ_LWEY01001975.1:0-517 GCF_001634935.1 Oleiphilus sp. HI0043
CACTATCAGGCGTATGAACAAACATTTTTTCAAACTCTTTTAAGGTACTTTCCTTAGTTGCCCCAGTCACTTTCATTGAGCTTTTATCAACTCGCGCTGACTGAGCAATATTTGTTTTTATACCACCAGGATGAATACAAGTAGTGCTGACCTTTGAACCGGTAATTTCCAAGTCCTGACGAAGAGACTCGGTAAACCCTCGAACAGCGAACTTACTCGCGTTATAACCACTCATTAACGGCTGTGAAGTTAAGCCAAATATACTGGAAATATTTACCACATGACCTTCGCCCGATGCTTCAAGGTGAGGCAGAAAGGCTTTGGTGCCATAAACAACACCCCAGAAATTGATATTCATAATCCATTCGTAGTCTTCAATCGAGAGCGAATCCACCGTGCCTGACAAAGCCACTCCGGCATTATTGAAGATCAAATTTACTTTGCCATGGTCTTCGACCACCTTATCGGCCCAGGCATAGACAGCCTCTTTATCAGCTACATCGAGAGCATGGCTTGT